>NZ_JBMJAR010000004.1:0-120598 GCF_049221845.1 Campylobacter sp. GB48 | reverse complement strand
CTCCATCCCGAACCAAGAAGCTAAGCACATCGTGGGTGATGATACTACGCCTTACTGGCAGGGGGAAAGTAGCTCATTGCGGACTTGTTAATTCTCTTATTATTCTTACTTTATATATAATCCTATGTTTGTTTTTATTGTTAATTTTTAAATTAGTTTATAAAATTTAGTTTTATATGCTATTTGGTTATTGAATTGTTTTAATGGTTTATAGATGGTTTGGGGTTGGGTGATATTTTATTGTTAGTTATTATTTAGATTGTTGTTTGTTTGGATTGGAAAGATTGGTATTTGAATTAAATAGTGTTGTGGTTTTATAAAATTATAGAATTAATTAGACTTGTTTTATTTGTATATTGTAAGGCAAAATTTATTGTTGGGCTAGAATAAATATGCTTGATAAAGATTAATGGTTTTTGGTTGGTGGATTTTTTGGTTTTTGTTAATTGTTATATCTAGATATAGTATATAATGACATGTGAAAATAGTATGGATGACAATGATTAAATCAACTTCTTTTCAATCCTTTAAAGTAAATTTTAGTAAAATACAAAATATTCTTTATAAAGGTTAAAAATGCACTTTACTTTGCTAAATGAAAAAGATTTTTTCAACCCTTACTACCGCAAAAAGCAAATCACACAAAATGAATTTGACACTTTTAGCAAGGTTTTAACACAGTATATAGAAAGGCTTGAAAGCTCACAAAGTCAAAATGAAGACTATCTTGTAGCCAACGCACTTAGTCCATTTTTAACCACGCTAAATTTCAAAACCCACATCAAAACCAAACAAAAAGGCAAAAGCGAGATCGATTTAGCCATCGCTAAAGATGAGCTTAGCAAAGACTTGGAAGTTCTCATCGAAGCTAAAAAGCCCAACTCAAAAGAATTCATCACCCACACAAAGCCAAATTCCAAAGCCTTGCATGAAGCTATTTTGTATTATTTTAGAAACAGAGAGCATAGCTTTAGCTTGAAATTTATCATCATCACAGACTTTTATAAATTCTACATTTTCAAAGCTAGTGAGTTTGAAGAACTTTTTTATAAAAACACAAGCTTTAAAAAGCTTTTTGAAGAATTTCAAAGTCCAAATTCACTTTTTAAAGGCAACACCGATGAATTTTACAAAGAAGCAGACAAGCTCATAGAAAATTCCAAAGAAAGCTTGAAAGGCTTTTTCGTCGATTTGGCTTTTTTAAAAGACAAGCAAAAGTCAAATTTCAAAAACCTAGCAAGCATTTTTAAAACCTTCCACAAAGACTTTTTGCTAAATGAATTTAGCTCAAATGACGCAAACTCACTAAACAACGCATTCTATAAAGAGCTTTTATACATCTTGGGTTTAAGCGAGAGCAAACAGCTTTCTAAATTCATCATTACACAAAGTGAGCAAAGCAAACAAGCCCAAGGCACACTTTATCATCTCATAGCGAGCAAGCTTCCAAAGCATGACTTTGAAGAGGTGTTAAAATTCATCATACTTTGGCTAAACCGCATTTTATTTTTAAAGCTTATTGAGTCTAATTTGGTTAGATTTAACGATGATAAAACCCTAAAATTCTTAAACTATGAAAAAATTCCAAATTTCACCACCCTTTCACACCTTTTCTTTGATATCTTAGCTAAAGAAAAGCACACAAGAGCGCAGAGTAAATTTAGCTATTTGCCTTATTTAAATTCATCGCTTTTTGAAAAGCAAACCATCGAAAAAACCACACTAGAAATCGCTACTTTAGAAAATGACGCTTCGCTAGAGTATCACCCACACACGCAGTTAAAAGATGACAAAGGAAAAAGTAAAAAAGGCAAAGTAGGTTTGCTTGAGTATTTGTTTGAGTTTTTAGACAGCTTTGATTTTGGAGCAGATGAGCAAAGCGAAGAACTCATCAAGCAAAAAGAACTCATTAACTCAAGTGTTTTGGGAAATGTCTTTGAAAAGTTAAATGGCTACAAAGAAGGTAGTTTTTATACCCCAAGCTTTATCACTTCATATATGTGTAAAGCAAGCATAGAAAAAGTTGTGCTAGATAAGTTTAACCATACTTTTAAGTTAAATGCCACTAAGCTAAGCGAGCTAAGAACCCAGCTACGCCAAGAAAAAATCCCTCAAGAGCAAAAACTAGCCTTGCTAAATTCCATACGCATTTGCGATCCTGCGGTGGGAAGTGGGCATTTTTTAGTTTCAGCTTTAAATGCCATGCTTATGGTGCATTATGAGCTTGGTTTGTTTGAAGAGGATTTTTACCTAAGCGTGCAAAATGATGAAATTTTAGTGCAAAATCACAAAGGCCAGTTTTTAGAGTATAAACGCCCTGATTTTGACAAGGACAAAACCCACCTTTGTCAAAAAGAACTTTTCGAGCGTAAAAAAGACATCATAGAAAACAATCTTTTTGGAGTAGATATCAACCCAAACTCATGCGAGATCACTAAACTAAGACTTTGGATAGAGCTTTTAAAACACAGCTTTTATGAAAGCTTTGATGATGCAAACTATCATGATCTTAAAACCCTGCCAAACATCGATATCAACATAAAATGCGGGAATTCGCTTATAAGTTATTTTGAAATTCACAAAAGCCTTTCTCACTACCCAAACATCAAAGAACGCATGGATAAATACAAACGCATAGTCAAAGACTACAAAGAAGGCTTTTACACCGACAAAACTCTCATCGCAAAAGAGATCAAAAACCTCAAAGAGTCTTTTAAAAATTTCTGCTTAAAAGACAAATTTGCCAAAGAGATCAAGCAACTTACCAACGGCGCTAATGAATACTCTAAAAAATACGGCGATTTTTTAGCGCAAGATGAAAAAGATGAGAATTTTAGAGCATTTTTCTCTAAAAATATGTTTGAATTTGACTTTGATGAAAGTGCAGCTAAGAAAGAATTTAAAAAGCTTAAAAAGCTTTATGAGAGTATATTTGACTTAGAAAGTGCAAATCCTTTTGAATGGCGTTTTGAATTTAGCGAAGTGCTTGATGAGAGTGGGAGTTTTCAAGGGTTTGATCTCATCATCGGTAATCCACCTTACATCAGACAAGAAGATATCAAAGAGTTAAAGCCAAATTTAGCCAAAAACTATAAGGTATATAAAGGCACAAGCGACATTTATACCTACTTTTATGAGCTTGGGTTTAATGTGCTAAAGCAAAATGGTGTTTTGTCTTTCATCACTTCAAACAAATACACAAGAGCAGGTTATGGAGAGCCTTTGCGTGAATTTTTGCTTAAAAATACTACGCTTTTAGAATACATCGATCTAAATGGCATAAAAGTCTTTGATAGTGCTACGGTAGATACTTCCATACTAAGCTTTGAAAAAGCAAAAACTAAAGATAGTAGCTTTAAGTACCTAGCCCCAAACACCGAGCTTTTAAAAGAAAACGACTTTAGCATAGAAAGCATTTTAAATTTTAACAAAATCGCACAAAATTCTTTAAGCAAAGAAAGCTTTACTTTTAACGATGAAAGCACAAACGCACTAAAAGCAAAGATAGAAAAGCACGGCACTCCACTTAAAGACTGGCATGGGCTTAATATAAACTATGGCATAAAAACGGGCTATAATGAAGCCTTTATCATCACTACTGAAAAAAGAGATGAAATTCTAGCTAAATGCAAAGATGAAGCCGAAAAAGAACGCACCGCCAAACTCATACGCAAAATGTTACGCGGTAGAGATATAAAAAGATATAGTTATGAGTGGGCGAATTTGTGGATTATAGTTTTTGAATTTGGAAGTTATAAAATTTTAGAAAAAGAATATCCTGCTATATATAATCATTTAAAACAATACAAGAAAAAACTTCAAGCTAGGGGACAATGTACTAATAAGCCCATAACGGATCAAAAACCATATTTAGGACAACATCATTGGCTTGAGTTAGATAACAATCCAAATAAAGATTATTTATCGCAGTTTGAAAAGGAAAAAATAATATATAGTGAAATTGTGAGAAGTCCACAATTTTATTTAGATACAAAGTTAAATTTTTACGCAGAAGCAACAAGTTTTATTTTAACAGGGGAAAATCTAAAATATCTCATTGCTTTTTTAAACAATGATTTTGTGGCTTTTATATTTAAAACATTTTATGCCGGTGGAAACTTAGGTGAAAATGGATTTAGATATAAAAAGGCATTTTTAGAAAGACTTCCTATACCAAAAATAAATTCTAAAAATGAAAAACTAGCAAACGAGCTTATAAGCTTAGTCGATGAGATTTTAAATTTAAAAGAACAAGACAAAAAAGCAAACACCAAAACCCAAGAAGACAAAATAAACTCTATCGTTTATAAACTTTACAACCTAACCGAAGAAGAAATAAAAATTATTGAAGGAAAGTAATGAAAAGAAATATACACAATATCAAACTAGAGATACCAAATAGTGGTATTTTTATAAAGGGTTTAGAAAATGAAAATTTAATTATTTCTTTAGATATTGTGAAATTTATTAAAATTAATGGAGAAAAAATTAAATCTTTTGGTGGAAAGTTAGATGCTGGAGAATTGGCTAAACCATTAAATCCATATATTATCTATAAAACTTTAGAAGAAAATCATAAAAATAATTTTAATGGCGTTAAAATTATAGACAAAATAGAAGAAGAAAATAACATTTTTTATTATTTTAATTTCGGATTAACATTAAACACTTTTATAGGACAAATAGAAGAAAATATAGATGAAATTTTATTAAAAAAAATAAATAAAATGAAAAATTTTATATCATTTTGTTGTTTTTATTATGAAATAGTAGGAGACGCCACTTCAATTATCCCAAGTGAGCTTAAAAATTTAAAAAATAGTTACGGCTATGAAGGAAAAAACTATAAAAGTATTTTTAAAAAAGAAGTTTATATAAACTATAGTTGCCTTGAAAGAATAGTTTTTTCAAATTGCGAATTTAAATCTAAAGTATCTTTACATGCAGTTGATGGAAGTAATAAAAAAATTGCTTTTTTTAATGGTGTAGATTTTTCAAATTGTATTTTTGAGGATGAAATAAATTTTAAACGCTTTGTATCAGGCACTCCATTGCCTGATGATAAGTATTATAATAATGAACAAGATACTATATTTGAAAATTGTATTTTTAAGAAAAGAGTTGATTTTCATAATTCTAAATTTGTTAATAGTGTATATTTTACTAATTCTCATTTTAAAGATTATGTTGATTTTCACGCGTGTGAATTTAATAAAATAGCTTGTTTTTATGGAGTTACATTTGATAAAGCTCCAAATTTTTCTCAAGCGATTTTTAAAGGAAGTTTAAATGCTGTCAATACAAATTTAAATTTTACTTTTGATAATTTGCAAGAAAAAATCAAACAAGAATATGAAGATTTTAATAAAAATGAGAGAGATAAAAAACCTTTAGATAAATTTGCAAATGATTTTAGAGATTCTTTTAGAGTTTTTAAAAATGCATTGATAAAAGACAATAATCTTTTAGATGCTTCAAACTTTCATAAATACGAGCTTTATTGTAAAGAGTTAGAATTAAAAAATAAAAAAGGCAAAACCTTTAAAGATGTGGTGGATAAATGGCAACTTTTCTTTTATCGCAAACTTTGTGATCATCATACAGATATTTTGCAGAGTTTAAATTCGCTTATTTTAGTGATAGGAATTTTTGGTGTGCTAAATTTAGCGATAATTATAGGTTTTAATCGTTATCTTGATTATAAGCTTATTTTAGAGCATTTGTATTTTTCGTTAGATTTTTATAATTTGCATATAAAACCTTTCATAGAAAATAACTACTCGTTTATAATGTTTGTAAATTTTATAATACTTTTTGTCTATTTGATTTTAGTTGGTTTTGTCTTGTGTGTAAAATATATAAGAGAATTTTTTATAACTATATCTTATGTGATAACTTTCTTTATCATGGTAACTTCACCGAAAATTCTTATTCCTGCTATGGGGATTTTTACAGATAAAAGAGTTATGTTAGATCCACTTAGTGTGCTTGGTGGAATTTATACAATTGTTTTTGGCTTTGTTGTGTATTCTTTTGTAAAAACAATTAGAAAAAACTCCATAGTGCCAAGTTGAAAGATGTTGAATAAAATATAACAAATTTATGAAGTCAAAGAATATAAGTGCAGAAAATTATAGGTTCAATGATGAGTAAAATTACAAGGAGTATATGATGGATTGGCAACAGTATTTTCCAACTTATCATTTTAATGAAGATAAAAACAGAGATATTGCTCTAGAAGAGTATAAATTTTGCTGTAAGATTCTCGAAAGTGAAGAAAGAATTTTTGATAACTTGATTAAGTATATGCTTGCATTTGGGGCAGTGATTGTTTCTCTTCTATCAGGAGCAAATAAAGAGATTAAAAAAATATTTGAAAATTTAACAGATAATCCTAATCATTTATGGTTTTGCATTGTTATTTTAGCGATATTGTTTTTTGTTTTTATGACAAAAAATTTTGCAGAAAGGCAAAAATCTATTATTTTTGCAAAAAGAAAAATTATTATATTAAGAAGAATGCTTGGCATGGATTATGGAACTCAAGAATTCTTGTTTAAAAAGGGTATGTTTGAAGGTGCTAACATGCCTTTTAGTATTAGATTGAATGTTAGTTATCTGTACTCCATTATACCTATTTTATGTTTTATAACATTATTTATTATAATAAGGTCCTTTTTAGAGTATCTCTTGATTTTTACTATTGTTTTTAATTGTGTAGTGTTTGTTATGTTGTACCTGTTTTATATTTATTGTATTTTAGATGTAAATGAAACATTATCTTTGGTTATTTTAAGATTTTTGTTTTCAACTCTTGGTATAAGTTTTGTAGATAATTTTGAGCATATTCTATATAGAGCTAAATTGTCAGTTTATGAGTGTAAAAGACAAAAGATAGATTTAGATAGTCTTAAAAAAATACTGATTGCGATTGAAGATCAAAAATTTTATCAACATAAAGGAGTAGATTTTAGGGCATTGTGTAGAGCTTTGTTGTCTCGTTGTAGAAAAATACCTTTTATTAAAAAAATACCTTTTATTAAAAAAATTCCATTTACTGGCGGTTCTACTATTACTCAACAGCTTTTTAGGACTTTGTTTATTGAAGATATGGATAAAAAAGTATTGAGAAGGAAGATAGCTGAAATTTTATTGAGTTATTTTTGGTTTAATAAAATTTTAAATAAAGAAGAGCAAATTGAAATCTATTTAAATGCTGTGCGTTTTGATAAAAAAGTATTTGGAATAAAACAAGCAATGGGGCATTTTTATAATAAATGTATTAAAAATCCTTCAAAAGCACAATCTTTTTTTCTTATCGAGCGTGTTTCCGTTACAAGCGGAACAATGCTTCCAAAAGTGATTGATACTATCGTTAGATTAGAAAAAGAAAAACTTTTAAATAAAAAGGATATTGAAGATATTATCAAAATATATACTCAAGTTCATCAAGATAATAAAATTAAAGTATTTTTTAAGAATAGAAATATTTTAGAAGAATTATCCAAAAAATATAAGTAAAAATTAGTATTTTAATATCGTAAACTTTTACTCTGTATATTCTCGCTCCAAAAAACCGCACGTAAAAACTCCATAGTGCCAAGCTAAATCAAAAGGCTTATTAAAGCCTTTTTGTTTTTTGGTTTTTAAATTTTGCTCATTTTTAGCTTATGGTATAATGAAAATTATCCAAAAAAGGAGTGCCATGCTAAAGACAAGTTTTAAAAAATCAGTTTTTATCCCAAGCATTAGCATTATAATTATCTTAAGTCTTAGTTGTATTTTCTTGCCTAAGCTTACAAATGATTTTATCAATCATATCAAAGGTGGGATTTTTGCAAATTTTTCATGGTTTTATATATTAAGCGTGAGTTTTTTTGTGTGTTTTATGCTAGCACTTGCTCTTTCAAAATTTGGCGATATCAAGCTCGGCGATGATGATGAAAAACCTCATTTTAAATTTACTTCTTGGCTTGCTATGCTTTTTGCTACGGGTATGGGTGTGGGGCTTATGTATTTTGGTGTGGCTGAACCTCTCATACATAAAAAAGCCTTACAAACAAGCGATGAAGAAGCTATGCTACATACTATCTTTCACTGGGGAATTCACCCATGGGCTATTTATGGGGTGTGTGCTTTGGCTATGGCGTATTTTGGTTTTAGATATAAAATGCCTCTTAGCTTGCGTAGTGCTTTTTACCCTTTGCTTAAAGACAAAATTTATGGTTTTTGGGGAAATTTAGTCGATATGCTAGCTTTGATTGTCACGGTTTTTGGTATTAGCACTACGCTTGGTTATAGTGCTTCTCAGCTTAATGCTGGCTTTTTAAATTTAGGCATTTTAAACGAACAAAGCTTTTTAGAACAAAGCGTGATTATAATCATCATCATTTTTTTAGCTACGCTTTCATCGATTAGTGGTTTGACAAAGGGCTTAAAAATTTTAAGTGAGGCAAATTTGGTTTTTGCAGTGTGTTTAATGCTCTTTGTGCTTTTTTCAACCAACACCATTCAAATTCTTTCACAATTTAGCTCTAATATTGGCAATTATTTGCAAAATTTAATTTCTTTGAGCTTTAAGACTTATTATTATGAAAAAGAACATATAGAATGGTTTAATAATTGGACTATTTATTATTGGGCTTGGTGGCTTAGTTGGGCGCCTTTTGTGGGCTTTTTCATTGCTAAAATTTCTCGCGGTAGAACGATAAGAGAATTTATCTTTGGTGTGCTTGTAGTGCCTACTAGTTTTAATATACTTTGGTTTAGCATTTTTGGCAATAGCGCTTTAAATTTTAATGATATTTTAAGTCCTTTTACTTCAGCACCTGAAAGTTTGCTTTTTTATTTTTTACAAAATTTTTCTTTTTCTTATTTTAGTTCTTTGCTTGCACTTTTGGTTTTAGCTTTGTTTTTCATCACTTCAGCAGATAGTGGGATATTTGTGTTAAATTCTTTAAGCAGTGGTGGGGCTCATGAGCCATACAAATGGCAAAATATCCTTTGGGGTTTTGTGCTTGCACTTTTAGCTACTTCTTTGCTGTATTCAGGCGGTTTGGGAGCGATTTTAAGTATCACCATGATAGTGGCTTTACCTTTTGCATTTTTGCTTTGTTTGATGTGCTTTTCACTGCTTAAAGGTTTAATCGTAGATGTAAATTACTCTTTAACTAAGCTTAGTCAAAGTAGTGTGTATTTTTCAGGGGAATTTTGGCAAGAAAGACTAGCTAGAATTTTAAAACAAAGCAAAGAACAAGACATACAAAATTTCTTAAATACCAAAGTTAAAAATGCTATGGAATCACTCAGCCAAAGTCTAAAAAACTACGGCTTGAAAACACAGATTGTTCAAGAAAAATCAAGTATAAGTTTGATTATAAAAAAAGAATTTGCAAAAGATTTTATCTATGGAGTGCAAGTAGTAAAAAAACAAGCAAGTCAAAGCATAATCGATGATAAATTTATGCCAACTTATTCTAAAGAATTTATCTTTGAGCCACAAACTTTCTTTGCTGATTCGCGTAATGGTTATAATATAGAGTATTTAAATGAACAAGAAATCATCGTAGATATACTAAAGCAATATGAGAGGTATTTGCAACTTTTATTTGATGATAAAAATGAAATTTTTACTAAAGCTTATGATTAAAAGTACTATAATTAAAATTTATTTCAAAAGAAAGGAAAATTATGTTGCGATTTTTTTTAATGCTTTTTTGTGCTTTAAATCTTTTTGCTGCTACGCCAAAAGATACGATTGTTATAGCAGTGGAGAATGAACCAGAGCGTATTAATCCGCTTTTTAGTGAAGATCATGATGTGGCGATTGCTCTTGTGTTTTCAGGGCTTACACGCTTTGATGAGAATATGAATCTAGCGCCTGATCTTGCTAGTTCTTGGAAAGTTAGCAAGGATGGGCTTGTTTATGAATTTACTTTAAGAGATGATGTGTTGTGGCATGATGGGGCTAAATTTAGCGCTAAAGATGTGGAATTTAGTATAAATGCTTTAAAAGATGAGAAGCTAAATTCACCTTCAAAAGTAAATTTTGACGCAGTTAAAGAAGTAAAAATCATCGATGATTATCACTTGTCTATCACACTCTCAAAGCCTTTTCCTGCATTTTTAGACGCTTTGAGTGTAGGGATTTTACCAAAACACTTGCTTGAAAAAGAAAATTTAAACACCACTAAATTTAATCAAATGCCTATAGGAACAGGATCTTATAAGCTAAAGCAATGGAAACAAGGTCAATACATGATCTTAGAAGCAAATGAAAATTATCATTTAGCTAAGGTAAAAACACCAAAACTCATACTAAAACACATTAAAGATCCAAGTATAAGTGCTATTGAGCTTAAAAATGGTTCTATTGATGTAGCTTTGGTTGATTTTGCTCTAGCTTCAAATTTTGAAAATGATAAAAACTTTAAAATGCTTATAGAACCTTCGGCTGATTACCGTGCTTTGATGTTTAATCTTAATCATGAGTTTTTAAAAGATCAAAATGTGCGTTTAGCACTAAATTATGCTATTGATAAACAAGCTATTATAAATTCACTTTTGCATTCTTTTGGAAAGGTAGCAAATCATCCTTTAGAAAAATCATGGGCAAATCCTAAAGAATTTGCAAGCTATGTTTATGATGTAAAAAAAGCAAATGAGCTTTTAGCAAAAGCGGGCTTTGTGAAAAATAAGAATGGAATTTTAGAAAAAAATGGCAAAGAATTTAGCTTTGAAATGTATGCTATGAGTGAAGATCCACTAAGAGTGGCTTTGGTAAATATCTTACAAAGTGAGTTTTTAAAGCTTGGCATAAAAGCAAAAGCGGTAGCTAAGCCAAGTGGAAGTTTTGATTATACGAAAATTGATAGTTTTTTAGTGGGTTGGGGTAGTCCTTATGATCCTGATTTTCATACCTTTAGAGTTTTTGCAAGCTCTCAAGATAGTGCTTTAAACTCAAGTGGATGGAATTTTGGTCATTATCAAAATGCTAAAGTTGATGAGGCTTTAACAAAGGCTAGAAATTCGCTTGATGTAAACGAAAGAAAAAAACACTATAAAGAATTTATCGATGCATTGCATGAAGATCCTGCGTTTTTATTTATAGCTTATATTGATTATCCTTTAGTTTTTGCTAAAAATATCCAAGGTATAAAACCTCACATTTTAGGTCACCATGGGGTAGGTTTTACTTGGAATGCTTATGAGTGGAGCAAAAATTAGTGTTAAAACTCATTTTTAAACGCCTTTTATGGGCGTTTTTTTTGATGATTTTTGCAAGTTTTTTATGCTTTGTGATGATTTATCATGCCAAAGGAAGCGTGGTCTTTGCTAGTGTGCCTCAAGGAACTAGTATTAAAATAAAAGAAGAAATCGAGCGTAATTTAAATTTAGACAAGCCCTTATTAGAGCAGTATGAAAATTGGCTTTTTAATGCCTTAAAAGGCGACTTTTCCTACTCTTTAATCAGCGGAGAAAAAGTTAGTGAAATTTTAAAAGAAAAACTTCCTTATACCATCATACTGGGGAGTTTAGCTTTTTTTATACTTTTTGTGTTATCTTTGGTTTTAGCACTTTTTTGTGTTCTTTATAAAGATAGCTTTTTAGATAAATTTATCACTTTTTTAACGATGAGTTTTTTTGCATTGCCTGCTTTTTCTTTATCATTAATGCTTATTTTAGTTTTTGCTGTATTTTTTAAGCTTTTTCCAAGTTCGGCTATTGCTGATATTGGTTTTGAAGATGATGTGTTTAATCGTTTGTGGCATTTGTTTTTACCAGTATGTGCTTTAGTGCTTTCGCATTTAGCTGTTTTTGTGCGTTTTATAAGGACAAGTTTGATTGATAGTTTAAATCAAAGCTTTATAGAAAGTGCTTTTGCAAGAGGGCTTAGCAAAACAAGAATTTATTTGCACTTTGTGTTAAAAGATGCTTTTGGTTCTATACTTGCGTACTTTGGTGCTTCTTTTGTGAGTTTTTTAATGGGAACTTATATAGTAGAAAGTGTGTTTTCTTATGAGGGCGTGGGAAATTTGGTAATTAAAAGCATATTGTTTAAAGACTATCCTGTGGTGCTAGCTGTGGTGATTTTTAGCATTTTAGTGGTGGTGCTTGTAAATTTGATCGTAGAAATAATTTGTAAGATGATTAATCCAAGGTTTGCTAATGCGTAAGTTTTGCGTGATGATGATTTTGCTAAGTTTTATTTTAGCACTTTTTGCACCTTTAATAAGTTCTTATGATCCAAATTTAGTGGATTTAAGTAAGGCTAAAATAGCCCCAAATTTAAGTCATATTTTTGGTACAGATTTGCTTGGCAGAGATATTTTTACGCGTATTTTATATGCCTTGCGTGTTTCTTTATTTGTAGGGGTAATGGCAGCATTTTTTAGTGTGCTTTTTGCTTGTGTTTATGTGTTTTTAACAAGATTTTTTGCCTATGCTTTTTTCGCTAGAGTGCTTGATATGCTTTTAGCACTACCTTCTTTGCTTGTGATTATGTTTTTTCAAAGTTTTTTGGCAGGATCTTTGTGGAGCATGATTTTTATCATCGCTTTGGGGCATTTTGCTTTTGTGGCAAAGGTGCTTGATACCCAACTGAATAAATTTCAAAAACTTGAGTTTTATCAAAACGCTATCATTTTAGGTTCTAGCAAGATGAAAGCTTTATTTAGCGAGCTTTTGCCTGCTTGCTGGAATTTGCTTTTTGTGCTTTTTGTTTTAAATATCGCTCATGCTATTACAAGTGAAGCCACTTTGAGTTTTTTTGGCTTGGGTGTAGAGCTTTGGACTCCAAGTTTAGGAAATATGCTAAATGAAGCAAGTAAGGCTGTGTTTTTAGGATTTTGGTGGATGATAGTTTTTCCAGTAGTCTTTATACTTATGCTTATCTTACCTTTGCTTGCTTTGGGCAATGATTTACAAGAAGAGATTAAAGCATGATAGAAATTTCAAATCTTAATCTCAGCTTTAAAGATAAAATCTTACTAAAGGATGTAAATCTTAATTTAGAAGATGGCAAAGCTTTGGCTATCATGGGTAAAAGTGGAGCAGGAAAAAGCTTGCTTTTAAAAAGTATGATTAAGCTTTTTGATAAACACTATAAACTCAATGCACAAAAATTTCAGATAGATCAAAAAGATATTTTAAATTTAAAAGAAAAAGAGCTAAACGCCTTAAGAGCTAAGGTAAATTTGCTTTTTCAAGATGTTTATGGGAGTTTTTATCCTCTTGTTGATATAGGGAGTTATTTTAATATAGTTTTAAAAACTCATACGAGTTTAAGCACAAAAGAGATTAAAGAAAGGGCCTTTTATTATTTTGAGTGTTTAGGGCTTAAAAATCATGATCTTTTGTGGCATTCTTTTATATATCAGTTAAGTGGTGGTATGGCAAGACGTGTTCAAATAGCGCTAGCTTTGTTAAGCGAGGCTAAGTATTTATTGTGTGATGAGATTACAAGTTCTCTTGATAGGGCTAATGAAGAAAAAATCATCACTATTTTAAAAGAGTTAAAAGCACAATTTAAAAATCTCATTTTCATCACGCATGATATAAATTTAGCCAAAGAGCTTTGCGATGAGGTGGCCATCATAGAAGATAAAACTTTGCTTTATCAAATGCCTATGAAAGAGTTTTTAAACAATCCAAAAGGTATTTTTGCCAAAGAATTGTTAAATTATTTTGAGAATGAAAATGTTTTTAGAAGTTAAAAATTTAAGCAAATCTTATAAATTTAAAAAACACTGGTATTTAAAAGAAGAAGAAATTTTTGTTTTTAAAGATGTGAGTTTTGCTTTAAATCAAAATGAGAATTTATTGCTTTGTGGGGAAAGTGGTAGTGGAAAAAGCACCTTGGCTAAAATTCTTTGCATGCTTGAACGCGCAAATACTGGAGAAGTTTTGTTTGAAAATGAAAGTATATTAAATTTAGATTTTAACACTCAAAGAAAATTACGCCAAAAAATTCAATATATTTTCCAAGATCAAAAGCTGGCTTTAAATCCTTACAAAAGCACTAAAAGACTTTTACTTGATGTGTATGAAAATTTTAAACTTAAGCCCGATTTTGAAGAGCTTTTTAAGCTTTTTGATGCTTTTGAGCTTGAAAAAGATATTTTAAATTTAAAACCCTCTAAGCTAAGTGGTGGTCAAAGTCAAAGATTAGGTTTGATTAGAGCTTTGCTTTTAAAGCCAAAATTGCTTATTTTAGATGAAATCACAGCAGCGCTTGATATAGTGACTGCTTATAAAATTTTAAACTATTTGCACGCTTTTCAAAAAACGCATGATATTACTTATATATTTATTTCTCATCAAGAAAAAATCTTACAAGATATATGCCATAAAAAAGTGTTTTTGCAATAAAGATAAAAATTGTTTCATTTTGAAATATCATAAAATTTATTTTTTTGATAATAAGTTTTTATATAGCTAAGTTAAAGTAAAATAAATTTTAATTATGCTTGAATAAAAGGTTTATTATGACGCACGCAACTATAGAGCATCAATACTTTGGCATCTTTGCAATGCTTGTTATTGCAAGTGTTATATTTTTTACTTTGGTGTATATTTCTTCTAAAATAGGCTCCAAACTCGCCTCTCATAATAGAAAAAAACTCGGACTTGGAATTTATGAATGTGGGCCTATGGCTTCTAAGCAAGCAAATAAAATCAATTCTCAATTTTTTGTTTTTGCTTTGATTTTTATTTTGCTTGATATTGAAGTTGTGTTTTTATTTCCATGGGCGGTGATTTTTAAAGATTTAACCGCAGAGCTTTCAAAATACGGCTTATCTTTATTTGCCTTAGTGGAAGTATTTGTTTTTATTTTATTGCTTGCAATAGGTTTTTTATACGCTTATAAAAAAGGAGCATTCGCATGGCAGAGTATCAAAAAATGAGCAATGCGCCAGTTGTTTTAACTACGGTTGATAAGTTAGTGCAATGGGGTAGGAGTAATTCTTTATGGGCGCTATCTTATGGGCTTGCTTGTTGTGCTATTGAAATGATGGCAGCAGGTGGTGCAAGATATGATTTTGATAGATTTGGAACGATTTTTAGAGCAAGTCCAAGACAATCTGAAGTAATGATTATAGCGGGTACTTTAAGCAAAAAACACGCTGAATTTACAAGAAGACTTTATGATCAAATGCCTGATCCTAAATGGGTTATTTCTATGGGTTCTTGTGCAAATACTGGTGGTATGTTTAATACCTATTCTACTGTTCAAGGGGTAGATAGAATCATTCCTGTTGATATTTATGTACCAGGTTGCGCCCCACGCCCTGAAACTTTTCAATTTGCTTTGATGATTTTACAAAAAAGAATTCGTAAAGAAAAAGCAAGTAGAAAAATAGCTCCAAAAAGGCTTATATGATGAGAAAATATAGCGATAAGAAAAATGCTCAGCTAAAAAATTATTATGAAGATAGATTTTACCATGCACCTGCAACTAAAAAACTAAGCACAGAGAGTAGTGTTTTTGAGAGTGATCATCAAATCTTAAACCAAGAATTTGAGTTAAAAAATTCTTTTATAGAGCTTGATTTTTGGGTGATTGAGATAAACAAAGATGATAATGTTGCTATTCTTAGCAAGCTTAAAAATTTAGGTTATAGTTGTTTTACTGATGCAAGTGCGATTGATTTTGTTGCTCAAAAACAAGGTTTTGAAGTATATTATCAGCTTTTAAATATGGAGAAAAATTTAAGAGTGAGAGTAAAGACTTTCGTTGGTTTAAAAGAAAAACTTCAAAGTGTTATGAGTGTTTTTAAGGGTGCTAATTGGTGTGAGAGAGAAATATATGATATGTTTGGAATTTTCATTATCAATCATCCGAATTTAAAAAGACTTTTAATGCCTGATGATTGGTATGGACATCCTTTTTTAAAAAGCTATCCTTTGCATGGTGATGAATTTGCTAAATGGTATGAGATAGATAAAATTTTTGGAAAAGAATACCGCGAGGTAGTAGGCGAGGAAAATAGAGATCCAGGTTTTGTAGATGAAAAAGACACGCTAAACTTTAGCAGAATTTATCATGAGGTTGGTAAAGGCGAAGCCCCAAGAGAAGATAAATATCTACAAGAATATCAAGAAGAAGGTGGTGTGCCTTTTGTGAAAAAAGCCAAAAGAACGCAAGTAAAAATTTTAGATAAGAGAAGATAAAATGCAAATTTCTACTAAATTAAAACCTTATTATGAAAATATAAGCTTTGAGCGTGAAGATGGTACTATGATAGTAAATCTTGGTCCCCAACATCCAAGTGCTCATGGGAATTTACGCCTTATTTTAGAACTTGATGGAGAAGAAATCACCAAGGCTGCTCCTTGTATAGGCTATATGCATCGTGGTATGGAAAAAATGGCTGAAAATATGATCTATCAAGAGTTTATCCCGACTACTGATAGAATGGATTATATCGCAGCTAGTGCAAATAATTATGCCTATATAGCTGCTGTAGAAAAACTTTGTGGTTTGGAAATTCCGCGCAGGGCAAGTGTGATAAGGATGATTTTGCTTGAGTTAAACCGCATTGCTTCGCATTTGTTATGGCTTGCCACACATGCTCTTGATATTGGTGCGATGACAGTATTTTTATACTGCTTTAGAGAGCGTGAATATGTGCTTGATCTAATAGAAAAATATTGTGGGGCAAGACTTACACATTCATCTATGAGAATAGGCGGGGTAATGCTTGATTTACCTGAAGGTTTTTTAGATGAACTTTTAGCATTTTGCAATAAATTTCCAAATGATATAAAAGATTATGAAGCCTTGCTTGATGATAATAGAATTTGGCGTGCAAGAACTGAAAATGTAGGAGTGGTAAGCAAAGAACAAGCGCTAAGTTGGGGTTGTAGCGGGGTTATGCTAAGAGGAAGTGGGATTGCTTATGATGTTAGAAAAGAAGAGCCTTATTTGCTTTATGATGAGGTAGATTTTGGCGTACCTGTGGCCAAAATGGGTGATTCTTATGCAAGATATAAGGTTTATATGCAAGAATTTAGAGAAAGTTTGAAAATTTTAGTTCAATGTGCTAAGCTCTATCAAGATACTCCACCTGAAATTTTATGCAATCATCCTGAGTATGTAAGTGCTTCAAAAGAGCAAATCATGACACAAAATTATTCACTTATGCAACATTTTGTCCTAGTAACCCAAGGCTTAAAGCCACCAAAAGGCGAGGTGTATGTGCCAACTGAAAGTCCAAAAGGCGAACTTGGGTTTTTTATTCACTCAGATGGTAGCGGTAGGCCATATAGATTAAGAGCTAGAACCCCAAGTTTTTTTCACTGTGCGTTTTTAGAAGAAATGCTTGTTGGATCATATTTGGCTGATGCGGTGGCAATTTTAGGAAGTATTAATATAGTTTTAGGTGAGATAGACCGATGAGACGCGTGGATTTAAGAAAAAGTCAAGATTTGTTTAAGGATTTAGAACAAATCATTCAAAAAGCCTATATGGGTGAAGTTTTAGTGGTTTTGTTTGAAATAGGAGATTTTTCTAATGTAGAAAAAAGTTTTGCTTTCATAAAAGAGCAAAATTGTGAACTTTTAAATTCTTTAAAATTTAATCAAGTAGATTGGACTATAGTTTTTAAAAAGGTAGGACAATGAAATTAGCAAAATATCAAGAAGGCTTAAATGCTTTGTGTTTTGTGGATTTACTTTCTTTAAAAAATCCTTCACTTTGTGCTAAGCTTAACAAAAGTAAAAATTACAATATTTCCTGTATAGAAGATAAAATTTTAAAAGCAAGCTTTTATAAATGTGAGATTGCAAGTGTGTCTTTCGTGCTTGCATTACTTTGTAAGATGAGTTTAGAGGCTGAATTTAACGAGCTTGATGAGGGTTATTTAAGTGCTGAATCTTGCTTCGGCGAAGAAGAAGCTTTAGAGATTTTGGAGTTTTTAAAAGAAGCAAAGTGTATTATTTTTGATGAAAATTTATACCAACATAAAGACTTTGAAAATATTAAGTATTTTTTAGAAAAACTTTGTCATAAATTTAATCTTTTGCTAATTTGCTCTAATGAAAATGAAGAAAATTTGTCAATACAAAATTCTTTTAGTGCACTTTTAGAACTTGATAATTTTGATGGAACTATCATCATGCAAGCACCTTTAGGGGATAAAAATTTGCATTGTTCTCCATCTTTTGCTTTGATTGCTAAGGTTAAAGATGAGGATAAAATTAATTTAAAAATAAACACTCAAGAATTTACAACTATAATAAAAATCAATCATGATTTAAAAGGCACAGTGGCTTTGTTTGATTATGAAAGCGCTGGTTTTGCTTTTTCAAAAGCTCAAGTTAAGGTTATAAAATGAAAGTTATCATTAATGGTATAGAATGTGAGGCAAATGAGGGTGAGTATATCTTAAATGTCGCAAGAAAAAATGATATTTTCATTCCTGCAATTTGTTATTTAAATGGTTGTTCTCCAACACTTGCATGTCGTATGTGTATGGTAGAAGCTGATGGTAAAAAGGTTTATTCTTGCAATACTAAAGTTAAAGAAGGTATGGTAGTAGAGAGTGATTTGCCAAATTTATGGGATGAGCGCAATGCTATCATGCAAGCATATTGTATCAACCACCCTTTACAATGTGGGGTGTGTGATAAATCTGGCGAATGTGAGCTTCAAAACTTTACACATAAAGCAAGAGTGAATGTGCAAAATTATTGGATTAAAGATACCCATAAAGAGCATAAAAAATGGGGCGAGATTAATTATGATCCAGCTTTATGTATAGTATGTGAAAGATGTATCACAGTTTGTAAAGATAAAATAGGAGAAAGCGCTTTAAAAACTACTCCAAGAGGGGCAAATGCACCTGATGCAAGTTTTAAAGAGAGTATGAGTAAAGACGCGCTAGCTATTTGGACTAAATTTCAAAAGAGTTTAATTGCGCCAAGTAGTGGTGATATGCTTGATTGTTCTTTTTGTGGAGAATGTACAAGTGTATGCCCAACAGGAGCCTTGGTGGGTTCGGCTTTTCAATATACATCTAATGCTTGGGAATTAAAGAAAATTCCAGCTAGTAATCCACATTCTAGTGATTGTGAGTTGATGTATTATGATATTAAACAAACTAGTATTAATAATCAAAAAGAAAAAATTTATAGAGTGAGTAATGATTTTGCTTTTGCTACGCTAAATAAAGCTGCAAGATATGGTTTTAATACCCAAAATGAAGTTCAAGATAAAGATGAAAAAGCCTTTGAAAAACTAGTAAATATGATAAAAAATGATGAAATAAAAAATATTTTATTTAATAGTTTTATTACTAACGAAGAAGCTTTAATCTTGCAAAATTTAAGTAAAAAATTTAATCTTAATCTTATAAATCATGAAGCTAAAAAATTCCAAGATTTTCTAGCTTGTTTTTATCAAAATGCAAATGCAATGTATAATGCAAATACAGATGATATCACTCAAAGTGATTTTTTAATCATCGTAGGTTCATTTTTACGCTATGATGCGCCAACGCTAGGATATAAAGTTAATAATGCTTTAGTGATGAATAAAGGCGCAGGGCTATATTTTCACCCTATAAAAGATAAAGGTGTGGATAAATATTCTAAAAATTTCTTGCAGATTAATCATGATATTAAAGATAATGAAAATATTTTATTGTTTATCTTGCAAAAATTTGCTAAAGAGTTTCCACAAGAATTCAAAAATACATTAGAAAATGCGTATTATCAAGGCACTAAAGAAATAGAAGAAACTATTAATGAAGAAGTTATTGAAAAGATAGAAAAGCAAAATGAAAATGGCAAAACTATTATAGAAGAAGTTAAAAAGCTTGTGCCTAAAAAAATTAAAAAAAGCATAGAGGTGCAAAGATCAAATTATGCGAAAAATCTTGGCATAGATGAGGATATTTTAGAAACTTTATTAGTTAAAAAGCAAAAATTTACACTTATTATAGGAAGTGATTTTTACTATGATGAGCAAAGTGCAAAGCTAGCAAAACTTTGTGCTTTGGTGCAAAAATATACCGATTTTAAAGTCTTTTTAAATCCAACTTGCACTAATACTTTAGGTGTGAGTTTGATTTGTGATTTAAGTCAAGATTTTCAAGCGGGAAAAACACTAGGTTATAATGAAAAAGGTGATTTTACTTTTTCTTATGATGGGCATTTTGATCTTGCAAGTTCTAGTTTAAATCAACAAGAAGGTAGCTTTGTAAATTATGACAAAAGATTAGTTCCTACAAATGCAGCTTTAGAATTTAAAGGTTATTTTTTAAATGATTTAGCAAATGCTTTAGGTTTTGATGAAGAATTTACAATCAACTATACTAAATTTTTACCACAAAATAAAGGCTTTAGGGCAATTGATTTTGATGAGTTAGAAAATCATTATGATAATGGTGGGGTAAATCATAGAGGCTATGAGCTTGATTTTTCTCATTTTGAGTTTGAAAAAATATTAAACACCCAAGAAGTCAAAGAACAAAATGAAGGAAATTTAACCTTATATCATGCAAATCGTATTCATCAGTTTTCAAAGCTTAGCAATAGAGCTTTTAATGAGGTTGGAGCTTTATTTTTATCGCCTGATTTAATGCAAAAATTTGATTTAAATCAAGATGATAGTGTTATTTTAAAAAATGAAAAAACTCAAATTGCTATAAGTGTAAAATGTGATGAATCTTTAGAAAATGGTGCGTATTTAGGGGATTATGATAGTAAGATTGATTTTAAATCTTTGTTTAATAATACTCGATATGCAAAAGTTTGGCTTGAAAAAGCAGGAGCTAAAATATGAGTGATATTACTTTTTTTATTATAGAAACAATTATCAAATGCGTGCTTGTTATAGCTATTTTTGCTACTTTAGCAGGCTTGGCAACTTATCTTGAAAGAAAGGCTTTGGCTTTATTTCATCGTCGTTTGGGACCTGATATGGTAGGTCCTTTTGGATTGCTTCAAGTAGTTGCTGATATGATTAAGCTTTTTACTAAAGAAGATATAGTGCCAACTTATGCTCAAAAAGTGGTGTTTTTAATCGCTCCATTAATCGCAGCAATTTGTGCTTTTGTGGCAATTGCAGCTATTCCTATTTTTCCTGAATTTACTTTATTTGGTAGAGTGATTCGCCCTATTATTGCTGATATTAATGTGGCCTTACTATTTGTCATAGGCATGGGCGGGGTTAGTTTTTATGCTATTTTTTTAGGAGGCTTGGCAAGTAATAATAAATGGTCATTGTTAGGTGGGGCAAGAGGGCTTGTTTCTATTATCTCTTATGAGAGTGTTGCAGGTCTTTCTTTGGTATGTGTTGTAATGCTTGTTGGTTCTTTGTCTTTGGTAGATATTAATAATTATCAAAGTGAAGGCATACTTTCTTGGCTTATTTTTAAACAACCTTTGGCTTTTATTTTATTTGTAATAGCCATTTTTATAGAAACTAATAGAACTCCACTTTGTTTAAGTGAAAACGAAACTGAACTTGTTTCAGGCTATGGCACTGAATATAGTGGGCTTAGATGGGGTATGTTTTTTATCGGAGAATATACAGCCATGATCACCGGAGCGATTATGATATCGCTTTTGTTTTTAGGTGGATTTAATGATTTTTGGATTATACCAGGGGCTATTATGATGCTTTTGAAAGTGTCTTTTGTGTTCTTTTGGTATTTTTGGGCTAGAGGGGCTTTTCCGCAACTGCGTCCTGATCAAGTAATGAGAATGTGTTATTTGATTTTAATTCCTTTAGCGGTTTTAAATTTATTAATTAGTGCTTTAGTGCTTGTGATATAGGAAAAACAATGAAAAAAGGTTATTTTAAGGTAGATTTTGAGCGTAAAAATCCTCAAAATGCTTATGAAAAATTCATACAAGTAATCAAGCGTTCTTTAAATACAGAACTTTTTGTAGGTTTATTTGTCGTATTAAGAGAAATGTTTAAAAAGAATAATAGCGCAACGATTAAATATCCTATGGAAAAAGTTGCTTTAGATAATCGTTACCGTGCGGTACATCGTTTGATGCGTTTTATTGAAAGTGAAAATGAATGTTGTATTGGTTGTGGCTTGTGCGAAAAAATTTGCATTAGTAATTGCATAAGAATGGAAACAAGCTTAAGTGAAGATGGACGTAAAAAGGTTGAAAATTATAGTATTAATTTAGGGCGTTGTATTTATTGTGGCTTTTGTGCTGATGTTTGTCCTGAACTTGCTATTGTGCATGGCAAAGAGTATGAAAATGCAGCAGAGCAAAGATCGTATTTTGGTCAAAAGCAAGATTTTTTAACCCCTATCGATGAGCTTAAAAATCAAGTAGTATTTGAAGGAAGTGGTAGTTTAAGAAAAGATGCTGATGATTTAGTAAAGAAAACTCCAAATTATTATGAGATAGATTTACAAAGACAGCAAGATACCCCAAAGGAAGAAAATGTTTGAAACGATAGCTTTTTGTTTATTAAGTGTTTTAGTATTGGGATTTTTTTTAATTAGTGTTTTAAGTACTAGCGTGCTTTATGCTATTAGTTCTTTGGCTGCGGCTATGGTTTTTTTGAGCGGATTTTATTTTTTACTGAATGCTGAATTTATCGGGGCGATTCAAATTATCGTTTATAGTGGGGCTATTTTAGGTCTTTATAGTTTTGCTATGATGTTTTTTGATGCTTCGATAAAAGTAAAAGAAAGTTTAAAGGGTAAAAGAATATTTATTTTCGCTGTGATTTTTAGTGCAATTTTGCTAATTAGTATTATTATGAGTTATAGTTTTGGTTTAAATGAAGCTAATGAGATTTATGGTCTTGATTCAACTCAGCAAATAGGTTTTGCCTTATTTACAAAATACATGCTTGCTTTTGAATTTATGGCAATTTTACTTTTAATAGCTTTAATTTGCGCTATAGCGCTTACTCAAAAAAATATAAAAAAGGACGAGCAATGATGTTAGAAAAATACTACATTGTGGCTATTTTGATGTTTATCATTGGTCTAATAGGTATTATAAAACGCCAAAATTTAATCATGCTTTTTATTTCAAGTGAAATTTTATTAAACGCTGCTAATTTGGCTTTAGTTACAGCAGGGGCTTCTCATAAAGATATAGAAGGACAAATTTTTGCTTTGTTTGTAATGGGAGTTGCAGCTTGTGAAGTAGCTGTTGGAATAGCGCTTTGTGTTTTGTGGTATAGAAAAACAGGAACACTAGAGCTGAGTTCTTTAGCTGAAAAAGGAGAATAAAATGCAAAATTTAGCTTTAATTGCGCTTTTTTCTCCTTTGGTTTCGGCTATTATTTTAGGTATTTTTGCTTTTAGCGCTAAGAAAATTATTTTAGGTTATTTGGCTTCTTTGCTTATAGCTTTTTCAGCACTTGCTTCAATTGTTTTATTAAACAATGGAGCGCATTTTAATTTTGAACTTGGCACTTGGATCTCTTTAGTAGATGTTAGTTTTGGTTTCAAAATAGACTCTATTACTTTAATTATGATGAATGTAGTAAGTATAGTTGCTACTTTTGTGCATTTATATAGTATATTTTACATGGAGCATGATGAAGGGTTTAATCGCTATTTTAGTTATTTAGGACTTTTTGTTTTTTCTATGATGTTTTTGATTATGAGCGATAATTTCCTAGGGCTTTTCATAGGTTGGGAAGGTGTTGGACTTTGTTCATGGCTTTTGATAGGTTTTTGGTATCATAATGAAAAATACACCTTTGCTGCTAATGAAGCATTTATCATGAATAGAATTGCAGATTTAGCTTTGCTTTTAGGAATTTTCTTAATTTATATAGAGTTCAATTCTTTAAAATATGATGAATTTTTTGCACTTTTATCTTTAGGTTGCGCTAATAATGCTATTTTGATATTAATAGCAATTTTGCTTTTTATAGGTGCTATGGGTAAATCAGCACAATTTCCTTTCCACACTTGGCTTGCTGATGCCATGGCAGGACCTACGCCGGTTTCAGCACTAATCCATGCTGCAACTATGGTTACTGCAGGGGTTTATTTGGTAATTCGTGCAGGAGAGCTTTATTTACAAGTTCCTGAAGTAGGGTATTTTATTGCTATACTTGGAGCTTTTGTAGCACTTTTTGCCGCTTCTATGGCTATGGTAGCTAAAGATTTAAAAAGAATTATTGCTTATTCAACGCTTTCTCAGCTTGGTTATATGTTTGTAGCAGCAGGTCTTGGAGCTTATGCCATAGCTTTGTTTCATCTAGCAACCCATGCATTTTTTAAATCTTTACTATTCTTAGGTGCGGGTAATGTTATGCATGCGATGAATGATAAACTTGATATTAGCAAGATGGGTGGGCTTTATAAAAGTATGCGTTTTAGCGCTATTTTAATGCTTATAGGCTCTTTGGCTTTGGCAGGAATTTATCCTTTTGCAGGATTTTTCTCTAAAGATTTAATTTTAGGATTTTCTTTTATAAGTCATCACCATGGAATTTTTTTAGCGCTTTTAATAGCAGCTTTTATGACAGCTTTTTATAGTTTTAGACTTTTAATGCTTGTATTTTTTACTCCAAAAAGACATGAAGAACATCCTCACGAAGCTAGTAAGATAGCTTTGCTTGCGATGAGTCCTTTGGCTTTACTTGCTATTATTGCAGGATTTTTTGAGCATAGCTTTATGGAGTTTGTAAGTAAAAATTTAGCTTTTATTGACGGACAAAATTCTTTAGTTATGGCACTTGCAAGTGTTGCTGCGGTGCTTGGAATGCTTTTGGCTATTATAGCTTATTGGAAAAATTGGTTTAAACCATCACTTTCTAAAACAAGCATTTATAGGCTTTTGTTTAATGAATATTATATACCAAGATTTTATCATCAATTTATTGTTAGTAAATATGCTTTATTTTGTGAATTTTTAAGAAAAAGCGATAAAGAAATTTTAGATATTTTGGTAGATAGTGTTGCATTTTTCCTTAGAAGTTTTGCTAGAGTGCTTAGTGTGGGCAAGGATTATTCTTTGGTTTTAAGAATTGCAGTGTTGGCTTTTGTGTGTTTATTTTGTTTAGCGTTGGCGGTGTAGAATGCTTAGTTTATTAATGTTATTTCCATTTTTTGCAGCTTTTATAGCTTTGTTTTTACAAAAAGAAGATTTTAAAACTTTTGCTATTTTAATTAGCTTTTTGACTTTAGTTTTAAATGTTTTTTTATTGTTTAATTATCATGATGGCATAGCGTATGAGTTTAGCTTAAATTCTTTGATAGTTAATTTTCATATAGGTGTAGATGCTATAGCACTTTATTTGATGTTGCTTTGTTCTATTATGATTTTTTTATCTTTTATATGTTTAGATATTCAAGATAAAAGTGTTATTGTAAGTATATTTTTACTGCAATTTTGTATTATAGGGCTTTTTGCTTCACTAGATGCTTTATTATTTTATGTATTTTGGGAGTTTTCTCTTGTACCACTTATTTATTTAATAGGTAGATATTCAGATAATTATAAAGCAGGAATTAAATTTTTCATTTATGCATTTTGTGGTTCTATGCTTATGCTTTTAGCGATTATTTATGTAGGGTTTTTGTATTATCAAAGTTTTGGGTATTGGAGTTTTGATTTACTTGCTTGGTATAAGAGTGAATTTTTTATACCTGAGAGTGTGCAAAATTTAATTTTTATAGGATTTTTTATCGCTTTTGCAATTAAAAGCCCTTTGTTTCCTTTCCACACTTGGGCACCAAAGGTTTACGCAAAAAGCCCGACTTTAGTATCTGTAATGCTTGTAAGTTTTAAAATGGCTCCTTTTGGATTTTTAAGATTTATCTTGCCTTTAACACCTGATGCTTTAAATCATTATTATTCTTTACTTGCTATTTTATGTATAGTTGGAATTTTATATGCAGCTTTAATTGCTTTTAAAACTAAAGACTTGAAAGAGTTAATTGCTTATAGCTCAATTTCGCATTTGGGTGTGGTGATTTTGGGTATTGTGACTTTTACTTATAATGGAGTTAGTGGTTCTGTATTTTACATGTTTGCACATGGTATAGTAACAGGCGGTTTGTTTTTAGCTGCTTATATGCTTTATAAAAGATATTATACTTTTGATTTAGACTTTTATAAAAATTTAGCCAAAACAGCTCCGTTATTTAGCTTTTTCTTTGCGGTGTTGTTATTTTCATCTATTTCACTACCTTTGACTATTTCTTTTGTAGGTGAGTTTTTAATTTTACAAGGCATAGCAAGTGTGAATTTGTGGTATGCATTATTTGCAGGCGGTGTGATCATTTTAGGGGCTATTTATATGCTAAATATTTATAGAAATATGTTTTTTACCACTAATACAGAAAAAATAGAAAAGCTAGTTTTGAAAAAAGGTGAAATTTTTGTTTTAAGTGTGTTGAGCGCATTGGTAATTTATTTAGGGATAGCTCCAAGTGCTATGCTTGATGAAATTGCTTTGAATGTAAATAGTATTCTTGAAGTTATGCAAACAAGAAATATTGCAATAGAAAATCAAAAAATCATAGATAATATAAGAGGTTTTTAATGAGTGATTTTAGTTTAGAAAAATTAAATTTTGTATTATTATTTCCTGTGTTGTCATTGCTTTTTTGGGCTATTACTTTACTTTTATTGGGTGCTTTTAAAAAACTTTCTAGAAATTTTTATATAGGAGTAAGTGTTATAGCTTTGCTTAGTACTTTATGTTTTTTATTGTTTTATAATGGCTTTGTTTTAGATAATTCTCAAGCTTTTTTTGGTTTATTTGTAAGTGATAATTATGCAATTTTTACTCAAATAGTTATTTTAGTTTTTTCAATGCTTTATTTATTGATGGATAAAGATGAGCAAAAGCCAGAGTTTTTTTCTTTATTTTTGTTTATGATTGCTTCTTTGATGCTAATGGTGTCAAGTACTAATTTGATCGTAATTTTCCTAGCCTTAGAAGGTTCTTCTTTAGCTCTTTATACATTAATAGCTTTAAGAGGAACTCATAATGCTATTAGCTCTAGTATAAAGTATTTTACTTTGGCTGCGGTGGGAGCTGGGTTTTTTGTCTTTGCATGTGCTTTTGTATATTTAAAAACTAAGTCTTTAGATTTAGATAATTTGTTGCATTCTGAATATATTTCAGATCCTATTTTGCTTTGTGCTGGAGTAATGTTTTTAGTTATTGTTGGAGTAAAGCTTTCTATTGCACCTTTTCACTTTTGGTTAAAGGATGTATATTATGGAGTACATACAAATTTTATAGCATTTATATCAATTGTTCCAAAAATAGCTATGATAATAGTAGTTTTAAGAATTTTTTCTGCTTTGGGTGGTGGGGTAAAATTTGAATACATAGTAGCATTGCTAGCGATTTTTTCTATGCTTGCTGTAAGCATAGTAGCTTTAATCCAAAAAGATGTAAAAAAAATGCTTGCATATAGTTCCATCACTCATTCTTCTTTTATATTAGCAGTTATTGTTTCTAGCATGAGTGTAAGTTCTCAAGGAGATGAGACTTCTTATTTGCTTTCAATTTTTGCTTTGTTTGTGTATTGGATTTCTTTTGCTTTTGCAAATTATGGAATTTTTTTAATATTGAGTTTATTTCAAAAAAGTTCATTTGAGAGTTTTTCGGGCTTGTTTGATCAAAGACCGGTATTGTCTATAATGTTAGCTATATTTATTTTATGTATAGCAGGTATTCCGCCTTTTGGTATTTTTTGGGGTAAAATTTTAATTTTAGCTTCTATTTTAAACTCAGGCTACTATGTGCTTGTATTTGCTATAGCTTTAAGCTCTATGATTATGCTTTATGCTTATTTGAAAATTTTAATTTATGTTTTTTTCAAAAAAGCTCAAATCATAGAAAGTGCAAACTTAGATGTAAAACAAAAGATTATTTTATGCTTGTGTTTGATTGGAAGTGTTTCTTGCGTGTTTTTGCTTTTGTAAAATAATATTGCTATAATCACGCTTATGATAAGGGTTTTATTTTTATTTTTATTAAGTATAACTTATATATTTTCTTTTGAAATTATTGTTAATAAAGGGGAGGAAAGTAAGCGCCCTTTTACGCTTTTGCATTTAAAAGACGATAAAGATTTTACTTGCAAAAGTGTTTTTGAATTTGAAAAAACCCATTTTGAGTGCAATGTTTTGGGTGTTAGCAATATGCAGTTTCAAAATAAGGAATTTGATGATTTTACGATTTATTTTGAAAAGCACCAAACTTTTTTGACAATCAAAATCTATCCTAAAATTTTAGCTAAGATGTTTAATTATTCTCAAGATATCTTCAATGCTAAAGAAATTCGAAGTCAAAGTGGAGATATTTCTAAACATTTTGTATTTATTTTTACTAAAGACTTAAAATATTATAAGCCTAGCGATGGGCTTGATTTTGATATTTATTTTGATGATGCATTAATGCCTTATATCGGAGCTTTAGATTTAAATTCTAATCCTATGGAAACTTCTAAAAGTGCAGATTTTAATACTTATTTTAATATTAAACAAGAATATGAGGCTAAAAAATATGACCAAGTATTAAGAGATACTGTTAATGCTATTAAGCGTTATCAAGGTAGTGTATTTATGAATGAATTTGAGCTTTATAAATTAAGAGCTCAAAATAAACTATACACTTATGAACTTGATAAAGACCAACTAATTTTAGAACAAATGCTAGATGATGCTAAAAGATGGGTAAGAACTTATATTAACGACAAAGATTATACAGAAGTGATGTATATTATGATGAGAGTTTATATGGGTTTATCACAAAGATCTAATGTTGAATATATTATAGATACTTTAAATACTGAGCATAAAGGCGATAAATATACTATAATGGCTCTGCTTGATTATGCAGATTATTTATATCATTTAGGTAAGAAAAATACTGCAAATAATATTTATCAAGATGTGTATTATTCTACCCCAAACGCAGATTTAGCTAGTAGAGCTGCTTTATTTTTATCAAAAAATTATTTAGAAACTCAAAATACTAAAGAAGCTAAAGAGTTAGCAAATAAAATTTTAGAATCAAATCCTGAATTTTTTATGAGTGATTTGGAAAATTCTTTATCTTTGGCTAAAGCTTTTGCTAATAATAGGGTTTATGATTTAAGTTCTAAAATTTATGAATATATTTTTACACATTTAACCAAGGTAGATAAAGAATATGAAAGAGTATTAAAAGATCTTGCTTTGTCTTTATTAAATGCAAATGAGCATACTAAGGCTCAAAAATATTTAGATCTTTACGCAGAAGATTTTCCTTTGGGTGAATATGTGAGTTTAATTAAAGAAGCGCAAGATAAAAACTTTTTATATTTAAAAGATGCTAATGCAAGTTTTTTGCACCAAAGATATGAAGAGATCATGAAAAAATATGCTGGAGAAATTTCTAGTAAGGCGTTGTTTGATAATGTAAAATTGTATTTTCAAGAAAAAAATTATGAAAAGGTTGTAAGTTATCAAAAAGACATTGAAAAATACTCTAATAAAGAAGTTAAAAATCTTTTAGAGCAAGCTGCTATTTTAGTTTTAGAACAAAAATTAAAAAATGATGAATGTTTAGCTGCTGTGAAAATATATGATGATTTTAAAGCTTATAATGTAGGGGGTAAAATACAAAACAAAAAACAAATGCTTGAGTGTTTTAAACGCACAACGCGCATTGAAGAAGCTAAAAAATACATAGTGGACAATGAAAACGATGATATTGTCTTTTATAAGCTTCAAAGCGCTGATTTGGCTCTTAAAGATAAGCGTTATAGCTTTGTTATAAAAACGATTAATGATATTTTAAATACAAGAACGATTATTAGTGATAATGAAAAATTTGAAGCAAATTATATTAAATTTTTTGCTGAGCTTAGATTGCAAGATTATAATGCTATGATAAGAACTTTACAAAAACTAGAGCAATTTCCTATGAATTATCGTATGGTAGAGCTATATTATGAGTTTTTGCGTTATTGTGAAAAAAATAATTTTTTAACAAGTATCTTAACTTATGCTCCAAAGGCTATTGATTATCAAAACTTAAAGGGAGTAAATCTTTTTAGTCCTGATTTAGAATTTATCTATATCAAAGCTTTAAAACAAAGTAATCAAGCTCAAAAAGCTTTAACTTTGTTTAAAGATTTACTTGCTAATCCTTTAAAAGATGATGAGCGTGCAAGAGCTTTTTATATACAAAGTAATATTTATGAAGATTTAAAAGATGTGCAAAATCAAAAGCAAAGTTTGCAAAATTGTATAGATATTAATGCAACAAGCAATTGGCAAAATTTATGTAAAGATAAATTAAATGTCTTAAATACTCAGCCTTGATATTTTTTTAAAATATAAGCTTTTAAATTCTCATAAGCGTTTTGAAAATCTAAAATTTCTTTATTGAATTTTTTATTAAAAGTTCTTTGTCTTTTGGCAAGTTGTCTTGTGTGAATGATGATGAGCTCTTCAAGCTCATTTAAATTTATTTTTTTATCTAAAAACTCTTTGCATTCTTTCAAACCTATGGAATTTAGTGCTTTTAAATGATGATCATAATTATCAAATAACATTTTAGCTTCATCTATTAAGCCCTCATTGAGCATATTTTGTGTGCGCGTAATAATGCGTTTTTCTAAAAGTTCTTTTTGCCAAGAAATTTCAAAAATATCAAGTTTTTTAATCAAAGCTTCTTGTTTGGTTTCTTTCAAAACCTTACTTGGAATTTTATTAGTTTGCTCATAAATTCCAAGCCATTTTTTCAAACGATAAGTATCGTTTTTTTCTATTTTTGCTTGTGGATCAATTTTTGTCATTAAATGATAAATTTCATCATTACTTAGCATGCTTTGGCTTTCTTTAAAATTTTCACTCAAACCATCCATTAAGGCTTTTAAATAAAAACTAGTTCCACCTGTGATAATAAGCATTTGATTATTTTTTTGGGCAAAAGCTTTTGCTTTTTTGTATTCTTCAAAAAACAAAGCGATGTTAAAATGCTCATTGACATTTAATAAATTTATGCCAAAATAATCAAGCTCATCTAGGGTTTTTTGCTCTGTTTTGGCTGAAGCGATGTTGATTTGTTTATACACGCAAAGACTATCAAGGCTTAAAATGCTTGCATTAAATTCATAAGCTAGTTTATTAGTAAGTTCTGTTTTGCCACTTGCAGTAGTTCCAATGAGTGCAAATTCAAAAAACATCGTAAAAATATCCTAAATTTAAAATTATTTTAGTAAAATCATAACAAAAATATATTATAAAGAGAAAAAATGCCTATATTAAAAGAAAAATTAAAAGATATTTTAGATTTGATAGTTTTTAAGCATTCTATTTTTGCTTTACCCTTTTTATTCACTTCAATGATTGTGGCTTCTGTTATTTTAAATGATAGCACTTGGTTTGGCTTTAAGGCTTTGTTTTTGGGTGTTATTTGCGCAGTGAGTGCAAGAAATTTTGCAATGGCGATTAATCGTTTGATGGATGAGGATATTGACAAAAATAACCCAAGATGTGCAAATAGACCTAATATCGATGGACGTATAGGTAAAACTAGTATTTTGCTTTTTATTATTTTAAATGCTATTATTTTTGTTTTGGCAAGTTATTTTATTAATAAATTAGCCTTTGTTCTTTCTTTGCCGGTATTGTTTATTTTAGCTATTTATTCAGCTTTTAAAAGATTTTCATCCTTAGCGCATTTAGTATTAGGATTTTGCTTAGGACTTGCTCCTATTGCAGGTAGCATTGTAGTTTTGGGAAGTATTGAAATTTATAGTGTTATTTTGTGTTTGGGTGTTACTTTTTGGACAGCTGGGTTTGATTTGCTTTATGCTTTGCAAGATATGGAGTATGATAAAAAAACAGGCTTACACTCTATACCTGCTAAATTTGGACTTGAAGCAACCTTATTTATCTCAGCATTTTGTCATGTTTTGGCAGTGCTTTTTTGGCTTTTATTTGTTTGGGTGGCTCCAACAGGAAATATTGCCTTTTTAGGTGTGATAATTAGTGCGATTATTTTATTTTTTGAGCACCGCATTGTTAGAAAGAATTTTGCAAAAATTGATAAAGCATTTTTTACTTTAAATGGTTATTTGAGTATAGTGTTTTTTATATTTATTTGGGTTGATCTTTTATGGAGATAAAATTTTTTAAAAGCTCATTAGAACTTGAGTTTGAAGAGAGCAAAGAAAGATATGAAGAGTTTTTGCAAGAATATCTTTCAAGTAATAATTATGTCAATTTAAGCAAATGGAAAAAGCTTGCCTCAAGAGTGGAATTTAGCGAAGGTGAGCAAATTATTTTTGATTTGCTTATGGATATAAAGCAAGAATTGTATTTGATAAAAAATGATATCAATAAAACAAAATTATTTACAGATTTAAAACATAAAGCCTTTGTGGTGGGTGTAAATTTTGCACACATTCAGTTTAAAGATAAGTGTTTAACTCAAGATGAGGAGTATTATGCAAGATTTGAGTTAAATGGCCAAAAAATTAGTATTTTTTTTAAAGCCTTAAATGAAAATGAGGCAAAAATCACACAAATAAAAGCAGAAGATGAGCTTGTGTATGATAATTTTGTGGCAAATATGCAAAGAGCGATGATTAAGATTTTAAAGGAGCAAGAAAATGGGTAGTGATTTATTATTGTGGCTTGTGGTGGCTTTGCTAATTTTTGCTATGTTTGCGTATATGATGATAAAAGAAAAAGAAAATATTGCCAAAATTAATGAACTTGGTAAGATGATAGAAGATTTAAATAAACAATATCATTATTTAAAAAAAGAAAGCTTAGAGGAACAAGAACAAGAAAAAGAAGAAATAGACACTGAAGCTATTAAAGAAGAGCTAAAAGAAGAACTTTTGCAAGTACTAGAACAAAAAATCAATCAAAATATCCTTCCTATTTTAAGTGCTTTAAAAGAAGTAGAAGAGGTAATCGAAGAGTTTCAAAGTGAACAAAAAAATCGTTTGTTAAATTTAGAACAAAAAACCCAAAGTATTACAAAATTAAGCCCAAGCTATGATAATGAAGAGCAAAAGGTAATAGAGCTTTTTAATCAAAAAAAATCCATAGAGCAAATTGCTAAAGATTTGCGTATAGGTATGGGTAGGGTTGAGCTTATTTTAAAATTTAATAAATTATTATAAAGGCCTTTGATGTTAGTAGATAGCTATGGAAGAGTGATTGATTATTTAAGAATTTCAGTAACACAAAGATGTAATTTTCGTTGCCTTTATTGTATGCCAAAAACTCCATTTGAATGGAGCGCTAAGGAAAATCTTTTATCATTTGAAGAACTTTTTATGTTTGTTAAAGTTTGTATTGATGAGGGGGTTAAAAAAATTCGCATTACAGGTGGTGAGCCTTTAGTAAGGAAAGATTTGCATAAATTTATTGCTATGATTAGTGAGTATAAGCAAGATATAGACTTAGCACTTACTACTAATGCTTCTTTATTAAAACAACAAGCAAAAGACTTAAAGCAAGCAGGCTTAAAAAGAATTAATATCTCTTTAGATACCTTAAAAGAAGAAATAGCTTTTAAATTAGCCCAAAAAAATATACTTAAGGATGTGTTAAGTGGTATTAATGAGGCTTTAGAATTAGGCTTTAATATTAAATTTAATACCGTAGTGCTTAAAGGGATTAACGATAATGAATTTATCGATCTTTTGGAATTTGCTAAAGCACGCAAAAGTCAAATTCGTTTTATAGAATTTATGGAAAATTATCATGCTTATGGAGATTTAAAAGGTTTAAAATCAGCAGAAATTTTAAACATCATCGCTCAAAAATATTCTTTTAAACAAGGACAAAAAATCCCTAATGCGTCCGCGACTATTTATGAACTTGAAGATGGATATGAGTTTGGTATTATTGATCCGCATAGCCATGATTTTTGTGATAGTTGCAACCGTATAAGACTTTCAGCCGAAGGACTTTTGATACCTTGTTTGTATTATGATGAGGCTTTAAGCATTAAAAAGGCTATACGCAATAAAGACATAGCAGGAGCATGTGAGGTTTTAAAAACCGTGATAAAAAACAAATCAGAAAAAAACAGATGGGCTGAAAATGAAGCCAATCAAAGCTCAACAAGAGCTTTTTATCAAACAGGTGGATAATGGAAGTTGTCGAGACTTTTTTAAGCTTGCAGGGTGAGGGAAAATATAGTGGAAATTTAGCTATATTTGTAAGGTTTGCTGGGTGTAATTTTAACTGCACAGGCTTTGGAGTAAAAAAAGAAAAAGATTCTAAAATACTTTTGGGTTGTGATACTATAAGGGCTGTTTTTACCAAAGAATTTAAAACTTGTTATAAAACCTATACTTCAACAAAGCTTTTCGATGAGGTTTTAAAATTAGCCAATTCACACAAAGTTGTAGTTGTCATTACAGGTGGAGAGCCTTTATTAAATTATCAAAATAAAGATTTTTTGTGTTTTATAAATTTACTTTTAGAAAATGATTTTAAAGTGCATTTTGAAACCAATGCAAGTATTGAAATTGATTTTGAAAAATATCCTTTGTATAAAAAATGTTATTTTGCTTTGGGTGTAAAGCTTAGCAATAGTGGTGTAAAAAAAGAAAAAAGGATTAATGAAAAAGCATTGAAAGCTTTTAAATATTATGCTAAAGATAGTTTTTATAAATTTGTTTTAGATAAAGATTTTTTACAAGAAAATAAAGCCTTAGAAGAAATCAATGAAATTTTACAAGTTTGTGAAAATGAGGTGTTTTGTATGCCCATGGGGTCAAATGAAGAAGAAATTTCTAAAAATGCCTTAAGTGTTGCTGAATTTTGTATAAAAAATGGATATAATTACTCTGATAGATTGCATATTAGAATTTGGGGAGATAAAGAAGGCGTATGATTATTAGAAAAATGTTTGAATTTGAAAATGCTCATATTGTTAGATTTTGTAGCTCCAAGCGATGTAAAACAAGCATACATGGCCATTCTTATAAGGTAGAAATTTTACTTGAGAGTAAATACCTTGACAATGCGGGAATGGTATATGATTTTGGCTTGTTAAAAGATGAGATAAAACAAATTATTGATAGTTTTGATCATGCTATTACGCTTTTTAAAGATGATGATAAAGTTTATTTAGAAGATATGAAAAAGCACTCACAAAGATGGGTAAGTTTGCCTGTGAATGTAAGTGCGGAAAATTTTGTACGCATATTTTTTATTTTGATAGATACCTTGCTTTTAAAAACCAAGATGGTTAATGGCGAGCAAGGTGTAAGTTTAAAAAGTATCATTGTACATGAAACAAGAACAGGCTATGCGCAAGGTTTTAGAGAAGATGCTTATAGTGAGTTTTTGCCAAAGATAAATTTGGCAGATATTGAATTTTCACAAGCTATAAGTGATGAATGGAAAGATAAAGATTTTTTTAAAAAACTTCAAGATGCAAATTTTGTTTTTGTCAATCAAAAGGAGGTGTGATGAAAAAGATTCTGTTAGTTGTGCCATTGTTATTTTTTATGGCTTGCTCAAATCAAGAAAATAACAATACAAAAAAAGAAGTGCAAACCGAACAAGTTCAAATTGAGCAAAGTGACTCTAATGTTATTATAGATGATGAAACACTGCCTATACCCGTAGATGATGATATCAAAGATGAAAATAGCACACAAGGACAGTGATGGATCAAAGTTATGAGTTTTTTTTAGCATTGCATGTGTACAGCCTATATGCAAATGGCTTTTTAATGTTGTTTTATTTATATCTAACTCAAAGTAGTTTTTCACAAGAGTTTATTTTTATAAAAAGAATTCGCCTGTTTTTGCCAATTTATTATTTATTTTTAGCAATTACACTTTTTACAGGAAGTTTGCTTTGGGCTTTAAAGCATTTTGAGCTAAATTTATACATACTTTCTATGTGGTTTTGTTGGATTTTGATTTTTGCTTTGGCTATTTATCAATTTGTTTTATTTAAAAAAGCAAGATTGTTTAAACGTTATGCTAAATTTAGATTTTTAAGCTTTTTTATTTTGTGTTTAGGTATATTTTTACTTTTTGTACCTTATTTGCTTCAAAGGTTTTATTTTTAATGCGATTTTTATATCACCCACAAAGTGGTGTTTTAAATTTAGAGTTAGAAAATGAAGCTTTTTTGCACTTAAAGGCTCGAAGAATTAAAGTAGGTGATAAAATCATATTAAAAAATTTAAAAGATTTTTTTGCTTATACTTATGAATGCATAGAGCTTTCTAGACGCTCTTGCGTATTAAATTTGCTTGATAAAAAAGAAGAAAAACAAGAATTAAAAACGCATTTACATTTAGCTTTAGCGGTGATTGATCCAAAGATTATAGAAAAAACTTTGCCTTTTTTAAACGAGCTTGGAGTAGCAAAGCTTTCTTTTGTGTATATGGATTATTCACAAAAGAATTTTAAATTAGATTTTAAAAGAATGGAAAAAATTCTTATAGAATCATCCCAACAATGTGGTCGCGCTTCTTTAATGGATCTTGAAAGCTTTGATGATTTTAAAAAATTTCAGCAAGTTTATGAGAACATTGTTTTGATAGATTTTGAAGGTGAAGATTTGATGAGTTTTGAACCTAGTAAGTACGTGTTTTTAATAGGTGCTGAAGGTGGATTTTCTCAAAAAGAAAGAGAGGAGAATATAAAAAAAGCAAAATTACAGGCTAATTTTGTACTTAAAGCACAAACAGCTTTAATAGGGGTTGCTTCGAAATTCATAATTTAAAAACACGCTTAAATTTAGCTATTTTTTATATAAAAATCTATATAATTACGCCTTAATGTTTTGAAAAAGGATAAACAATGAAAAAAGAAATTCACCCAGAATATGTAGAATGCAAAGTTAGTTGTGCTTGTGGAAATTCTTTTACTACTAAGTCAAATAAACCAGAAATTAAAGTTGATATTTGCTCAAGTTGTCATCCATTTTTTACAGGTAGTGAAAAAATCGTAGATGCTGCGGGTCGTGTAGAGAAATTTAAGAAAAAATACGCAATGCAATAATGTTATATTTTATTCCTACACCCATAGGAAATTTAAACGATATTTCTTTTCATTCTTTAGAAATTTTACAAAAATGCAAACTCTTTTTATGTGAAGATACGAGAGTTTGCAAATCCTTAGTTCATCTTCTTAATGAAAAATTTAATTTAAAAATAAAACCTGATAAATATTTAGCCTTACACACGCATAACGAAAAAGATTTTTTAGCAAAAATAGATGGTGATTTTTTTAAACAAGATATTGCATATTTAAGTGATGCGGGTATGCCAGGTATTAGTGATCCGGGGCAATTTTTAATTGAATATGTCATTAAAAACAATATTGACTATGAAGTCTTAGCAGGGTCAAATGCCGCTTTGCTTGCATTAGTTTCAAGCGCATTTTGTAAAAAAGAATTTATTTTTATGGGTTTTTTGGCTAATAAAAATCCTCAAAGACAAAAAGATATTGAAAGTTTACTACTCAATCCTTATCCTAGTATAGTTTATGAAGCACCCACCAGAATACTGAATTTGGTAGAAGAAATTAGTAAAATTGATCCTTTAAGAGAAATTTTTATCATAAAAGAAGCAACAAAGAAATTTGAAGCCAAATTTAGAACAAATGCTTTAGAAGCTTTAGAGAAATTAAAAACAATGGATTTGCGTGGCGAATGGTGTGTGGTGGTAAGTGCTAAAGAAAAGCAATTTTATCAAAATACCTTGTGCGAGCAAGATATTTACGAGCTTGATTTGCCTTTAAAAACAAAAGCAAAACTTCTTTCAAAAATCAATGCAAAATCTCCAAAAGAAAATTATCAAAAACTGCTTTTAAGTTGAATTTGGTTATTATTTAAAAATGATAGTTTATGGTAAGCAAGTGTTTTTTTATATCTTAGAAAAGCACAAAGAAAAAATTAAAGAAATTTATTTAGCAAAAGAATGTGAAAAAGCTGAATTTTCAAAAATAGCAAAAGCTTCAAAAAAAATTAAAAAGCTTGATTTTAAAACCGCACAAAGCTTAGCAAGAGGTGGAAATCATCAAGGTTTTTTAATGGAAATTGATGAGTTTGAATTTAGCTCTTTTGAAAGTTTAAAAGAAAAAGATTTTATAGTTATTTTATATAATATTAGCGACGTTGGAAATATCGGAGCTATCGTGCGTAGTGCTTATGCTTTGGGTGCTGATGGGGTTATTTTGGTAGCTAAAAGTGTAGCTATAGATGGAGTAATCCGTGCAAGTAGTGGCGCAGCTTTAGATATGAAAATAGTTTTAAATGATGATATTTTAAGCATGATAAATGAATTAAAACAAAAAGGTTTTTATATCTATGCTAGTGCAAGCGGAGGTAGTGATATACATACTATCAAGGCCAAAGATAAAAAAGTTTTGATTATGGGAAGTGAAGGTTTTGGTATAGCACCAAAGGTGCTTAAAAAATGCGATGAATGCGTAGGTATAAAAATGCACAATGACTTTGATAGTTTAAATGTAAGTGCAGCATTTGCAATACTTTGCGATAGGATGAAAAATGGATAGTTGGAAAAAATTAGAAGATTTAAATTTGTTAGAAGTTCAAAAAAGAACACAAATAGAAATAGCTTGTCTTGAATATATCATTAAAAAAGATTTTAAGTCTTTATCTCGCTTTAATGTAAATGGCTTTATTAAAATTTTACAAAGAGAGTATGAGCTTGATTTTTCTAATTTTTTAGAAGAATATCATGCCTATTTAGAGGAAAATGGCATTGAGAAAAAAAATCATGTATATATTGTGCCCAGAATGAACTCATATACTAAAGAAAGTTCGAGTGTATGGTATATTGTGATTATAGTGGTAGTGCTTTTGATAGTGGCTTTAGCTTGGGGTGTTTCAAGATTTTTTCAAAGTTCCACTTTAGATGAAAATACCACTAATGTATTAAATCAAGAGCAGGTTGTTTTAGAAGAAAAAGTCGATGAGAATGAAACTCCGGTTGTTAATTTTTTTGCTGATGATGTTATAGAAAACAATGAAACAAACACAAGTGCTATTTTAGAATCAACAGATGAGAGTAATAATACCATAGAAGAAATACTAGAAGACAATATTAGTTTAAATATGCCTGAAGAAAATATGGTTTTGCTTAAAGAAAGTATTATAAAACCAAGCGCAGAACTTTGGCTTGGTATGGTGGATTTAAAAACTTTTAGAAAAAGCTCTTTGACTATTAAAAATGATTATATTTTATCTTTAGATAAAGATATGCTTATTACCACAGGTCATGCTGCTTTTAGTTTAAATGATGAAAATAACAATACTTTAGAGTTTAAAAACGGTGTGTCTAAGTTTTTAATGATTAAAGATGGCAAAATCAAACAAATTACAAAAGCTGAGTTTGTAAAAGCAAATAGAGGAAAATTATGGTAAGAATTTTAATATTTTCCATTTTTTTTACTCTTAATGCTTTTGCACTAAGTGCTTTAGAGGTTGCTAAGCATATCGTTAATGATAATTCTAAAGATGCACAATTGGAGCTTTTGTTTGCAAGAAATGATTATAAAGATGAGCGTGGAAATGTAGATATTTACACTATTTCTCAAATTTTAAAAACCAATTCTTTGGCAAATTTTATATTAAATGAACCAAAAACTTTAACTTTTAGTTTTAAAGCCCAGGCTGATTCTGTTTTGTTTTTTAAAACAATCAATGATACTTTAAATGAACTAGGTTATATATATTTTATACCAACTGAATTAACTTTAAGGGAAAACTATATCACATATAAGTTAGCTGTAGATTCTCAGTATATGCTTGATCCAGGAGTTTTTTATAAGGCTTTGTTGGGTAGTTCTGTTTTTATTAAAGATATTTATAAAATTTCAGAGTTAAATTATGAATATGAGCTAGATTTTTCAAAAGCAAAACCTAAAGTTAATACTCAAATTCCACTAAATACTATTACTCAATTAAACAAACCTTTAAGAGAATATATTATTGATTTGCAAGGTGCAAAAAGTATGGAGCTTAGTGCACACAATCTTGACTCTTGGTTTTGTAAAATCCAGTTTTTAGATAAAAATTTAAATTTTATTCAAGGTGTAGAAAATACACATAAGCAAAATGAGGTAAATGTAAATATACCATTGGGCGCAAAATATGCTATTATAGGGGATATGTTTAGCCTTGATAATATAAAAAGGGGTTTGAAAATTTACTTAAGACGCTAAAAGGACGGACGATGTTTGAAGAAATTCATTTTAATACCATAGAAAGACTTCCAAATTATGTTTTTGCTGAAGTTAATGCGATTAAAATGGCAGCAAGAAGAGCAGGGGAGGATATAATAGATTTTTCTATGGGGAATCCTGATGGCAAAACCCCTCAACATATTATAGACAAGCTTTGTGAAAGTGCAAATAAAGACAAAACTTCAGGTTATTCTGCTTCGAGTGGAATTTATAAACTAAGGCTTGCAATTTGTAATTGGTATAAAAGAAAATATGATGTTGATTTAGATCCTGAAAGTGAAGTAGTTGCAACAATGGGTTCTAAAGAAGGCTTTGTAAATTTAGCAAGAGCTGTTATTAACCCAGGAGATGTAGCTATTGTACCTACACCTGCTTATCCTATACATACTCAAGCTTTTATCATAGCAGGTGGTAATGTAGCGACAATGAATTTTGATTTTAATGAAAATTATGAATTAAATGAAAATACTTTTTTTGAAAATTTACAAAAAACATTACATGAAAGCATTCCACGTCCAAAATATGTAGTAGTAAATTTTCCGCATAATCCTACAACAGTTACAGTGGAAAAAAGTTTTTATGAGAGATTGGTTGCTATGGCAAAAAAAGAAAGATTTTATATTATTTCTGATATTGCTTATGCGGACTTAACTTTTGGTTCTTATAAAACCCCTTCGATTTTTGAAGTTGAAGGTGCTAAAGATGTAGCAGTAGAAACTTATACACTTTCAAAATCTTATAACATGGCAGGTTGGCGTGTAGGTTTTGTGGTGGGCAATAAACGTTTAATTGCGGCTTTGAAAAAGATTAAATCTTGGTTTGATTATGGTATGTATACTCCTATACAAGTTGCTGCTACTATAGCTTTAGATGGAGATCAAACTTGCGTTGAAGAGATTAAAGCAACTTATGCAAGAAGATTAGAAGTCTTACTAGAATCATTTTACCAAGCAGGATGGGAGCTAAAAAAACCTAATGCAAGTATGTTTGTTTGGGCAAAACTCCCTCAAAGTAAAGCTCACCTTGGAAGTATGGAATTTTCTAAGCAGCTTTTACAAAAAGCAAATGTAGCAGTAAGTCCTGGAGTTGGCTTTGGTGAAGCGGGCAGTGAGTATGTTAGAATAGCTTTAATAGAAAATGAAAACCGTATTCGTCAAGCAGCAAGAAATATAAAAAAATATTTAAGAGAATAAAATGAAAATAGCAATTTTAGGCTATGGCACGGTAGGAAGTGCCGTTGTAGAAACTTTGTTAAAAAATCAAGATTTAATCAAAGCAAGATGTGATGAAGAAATTATTCCAGTGATTGCTTTAGCAAGAAATCCAAAACCAAATGCATTAATTCCTGTGGTTAATGATATTGATGAAGTTTTAGAGCGTGAAGATATTGATGTATTTGTGGAGTTAATGGGTGGTATTGATTTACCTTTTGAGATAATTTCAAAGATTTTAAAAAGAAAAAAATCAGTAGTAACTGCCAATAAAGCTTTGCTTGCTTATCATCGTTATGAGCTTGAAAAATTAGCACAAGATACAGCTTTTGGTTATGAAGCAAGTGTGGCAGGCGGAATTCCTATTATTAAAATTTTAAAAGAGGGTTTGAGTGCTAATAATATTGTTTCTATTAAAGGCATTTTAAATGGTACAAGCAATTATATTTTAAGTAAAATGACTGAAGATAATGCTAAATTTCAAGAAGTATTAAAAAAGGCTCAAGATTTAGGATATGCCGAAGCTGATCCTACTTTTGATATAGAAGGATTTGATGCTGCACATAAGCTTTTAATTTTAGCAAATATTGCCTATGGATTAAGAGTAAAACCTGAAGATATCTTGATTGAGGGTGTTAGTAAGGTAAGTGATGAAGATATTTATTTTGCAAAGGAATTTGAATATATCATAAAGCATTTGGGTATTGCTAAAATAAAAGATGAAAAAATAGAACTAAGGGTTCATCCTGCTATGCTTAGTAAAGATAAAATACTAGCAAAGGTTGATGGAGTGATGAATGCTATTAGTGTTGATGGGGATATTTTGGGTGAAAGTTTATATTATGGCCCAGGTGCAGGTGGCAAGGCAACTGCAAGTGCTGTTATAGCTGATTTAATCGATATAGCAAGAAAAGAAAAAAATAGTGCTATTTTTGGGTATTTAAATGATACTTCTTATAAACTTTTAAATAAGGATGAAATTTATACAAGATATTATTTAAGATTGAAAGTATTAGATAAAATAGGGGTATTATCAAAAATCACACAATTAATGAGTGAACATCAAATTTCAATCGATACTTTTTTACAAAAGCCAAAAAAAGAAAAGCAAGATTGTAGTACTTTATTTTTTATCACTCATCAAACTTATGAAAAAAATATACAAATTTTAATTCAAAAACTTAAAGAACAAGAATTTGTAAAAGATGATGTTTTTATGATGAGAATAGAAGATTAATGGCTTTATTACAGTATCTTTTTGGCAAAAAAGGAGAGGATTTAGCGTGCGAGTATTTAAAAACTCAAGGTTTTGAAATTTTAAAAAGAAATTTTCATTCTAAATTTGGAGAAATTGATATCATTGCTAAAAAAGATAAAATTTTACATTTTGTTGAGGTTAAAAGTACGCAAGGAGATTATGAAGTAGCATATAGATTAGATAATAAAAAATACAATAAAATCATCAAAGCTATAGAGTATTACTTTATGAAACACAAAAGTGATGAGAATTATCAAATAGATTTACTTTGTGTATATAAAGATGATATAAAACTTTTAGAGAACATTGGTTATTAAGAGAACATTTATTCTAATTTAATAAAATGTGAAAAAATAAAGGAGAAAAAAATGGGAAAATATATTGATTTAACTACAGAAAATTTTGCACAAGCAAAAGAAGGTGTAGCTTTAGTAGATTTTTGGGCTCCATGGTGTGGACCTTGTAGAATGCTTGCACCAGTAATTGATGAGCTTGCAAATGATTTTGATGGTAAGGCTAAAATTTGTAAAGTAAATACAGATGAGCAAGGTGATTTGGCTGCACAATTTGGTGTAAGATCTATCCCAACTATCATTTTCTTTAAAGATGGTGAAGTAGTTGATCAGCTAGTGGGAGCTCAATCAAAACAAGCTTTAGCAGACAAACTAAACTCACTTTTATAATCTTAAGCCACTTTTTGTGGCTTTTCTTCATATTTTTTACTATTTAATAATTTTTATTATTTATAATTAAAGAAAAATTTGTATAATACCTATAAATAAAACTACAAGGAAAATATTATGTTAGATTTAGCTATTATAGGTGGTGGACCTGCAGGATTGAGCGCAGGTTTATATGCTACTAGAGGTGGATTAAAAAATGTTGTCATGTTTGAAAAGGGTATGCCTGGTGGGCAGATTACTTCAAGTTCAGAAATCGAAAATTATCCTGGTGTTGCTCAAGTTTTAGATGGAATTTCTTTTATGGCCCCTTGGAATGAACAATGTATGCGTTTTGGTTTAAAACACGAAATGGTAGGCGTGGAACAAATTAGCAAAAATGCTGATGGAAGTTTTAATATAAAACTAGAAGGTGGTAAAAACGAACAAGCAAAAGCTGTAATTGTATGTACAGGTTCTACACCACGTCGTGCAGGTTTTAAAGGTGAAGATGAATTTTTTGGAAAAGGCGTAAGCACTTGTGCAACATGTGATGGCTTTTTTTATAAAAATAAAGAAGTAGCTGTTTTAGGTGGGGGAGATACTGCTTTAGAAGAGGCGTTATATCTAGCTAATATTTGCTCAAAAGTATATTTAATCCACAGAAGAGATGAGTTTAGAGCAGCACCTTCAACAGTTGAAAAAGTAAAAAATAATGAAAAAATAGAATTAATTACAAATGCGGTAGTTGATGAGGTTTGTGGTGATAATATGGGTGTTAATAAAATTAAAATAGCATTTAATGACGGTTCTAAAAGAGAGCTTGATGTACCTGGAATATTTACCTTTGTTGGATTAAATGTAAGAAATGAAATCTTAAAACAAGATAATGGTGAGTTTTTATGTACCATGGAAGAAGGCGGTCAAGTGAGTGTAGATCTTAAAATGCAAACTAATATTGCAGGATTATTTGCAGCAGGTGATTTAAGAAAAGATGCGCCAAAACAAGTAATATGCGCAGCAGGTGATGGAGCGGTTGCAGCACTTAGTGTTTTAGCTTATATTGAAAGCTTGCATTAATCTTCACATGTATTTCACAAAAATTAATTAAGATTCTCCTATAAAAATTAAGGAGAATCTAAAATGAAAAAAATGCTAATTCTAGGCATGGCTTTAGCGCTAATGGCTAGTGCAAATATTACACAACAAAATACTAATTCATATCAACAAAATATGTTTCAACATAATCCTTATGCGCAAAATTATTATGGGCTTTCTAAACCTATTATGGATAAAATTCAAAGTTCCTTTCCTGGGGCTTTTATTGTAGATGTAGATTGGGAAGAGTTTGGATATGAAATTAAACTAAGCAATAATATGGAAATGTTTTTTTGATAGAAATGGAAATTTTTTAGGTCAAAAATGGGATGATTAATTAAAAGAGTTATTTGCTTTTAAATAAATAAACGCTACAATTTTCCAAATTCTAAAAAGGCAGATTTTAAAATGATTAATATTGGAATTCATGGAAGTAATGGGCGTATGGGTACTCAAATAAGACTTTGCTTAGAAGATGATGAGCAGGCAAAGGCTAGTGCATTTTTTGATCAAGGATCAAATTATGAATATTTTTTTAATAGATGTGATGTAATTATTGATTTTTCTACTCCAAAGGGGTGTGAGGATTTGCTTTTATACGCAAGAAGTAATCCCAAGCCTTTGGTGATAGGTACTACAGGTTTAGATGTTAAGCAAAATGAATTGATGCAAAGTGCAAGTATTACTATGCCTATTCTTTATGCAACTAATATGTCTTTGGGTGTTGCAATTTTAAAAAAACTTTCTTATTTAGCTAGTGAAGCTTTGAGAGATTTTGATATAGAAATACTTGAAATGCACCATAATAAGAAAAAAGATGCTCCAAGTGGTACTGCGATGACTTTAGCACAAAGTGTTGCTAAAGCTAGAAATTTAGACTTAGAAAAGGTCAGAGTAAGCGGTAGAGACGGGATTATTGGGCAAAGAAGTAAAGATGAAATCGCAGTGATGAGTTTAAGAGGTGGTGATATAGTAGGTTCGCATAGGGTTGGTTTTTATAATGAAGGTGAATTTATAGAGTTAAACCATACAGCCACTTCAAGAGCTACTTTTGCAAAAGGTGCAATAAAATGTGCAAAATGGCTAGTTTCTCAAGAAAATGGCTTATATGATATAGATGATTGTTTAGGAATTTAAATGTGTGCAGTAGTTGGAGTAATTAATTCAAAAAATGCAAGCACGGTGGCTTATTATGCTTTATTTGCAATGCAGCACCGTGGACAAGAAGCAAGTGGGATTAGTGTAAGTGATGGTTTAAATATCAAAACCCATAAAGCTAAAGGCGAAGTAGGACAAATTTTTAATACTCAAATTTTAGCAGGATTAAAAGGCGAGATAGCTATAGGACATAATCGTTATTCTACTGCAGGAAATTCTTCTTTGCATGATGCACAGCCTGTTGCGGCTACTTGTTCTTTGGGGGATATTTCTTTAGTGCATAATGGAAATTTAATTAATAAAGAAGAAGTTAGAAAAGAGCTAATTGATAATGGCGCTATTTTTCACTCAAATATGGACACAGAAAATGTGGTACATTTAATAGCAAAAAGCAAAAAAGAAACTTTAAAAGATAGATTTATAGAAAGCTTGACTCAAAGTAAGGGAGCATATTGTTTTATGCTTGCTAGTAAAAATCAACTTTTTGTCGTAAGAGATCCTTATGGGGTTAGACCTTTGTCTTTAGGCAGATTAAAAGATGGCGGGTATATTGTAGCGAGTGAAACTTGTGCTTTTGATTTGATAGAGGCTGAATTTATTCGTGATGTAAAGCCAGGTGAGATGCTAGTTTTTACTCAAGGTAGTGATGAGTTTGAAAGTATTCAAGTTTTTGATAAGACAGATCCAAGAATTTGTGCATTTGAATATATTTATTTTGCTAGACCCGATAGTATTATAGAAGGTAAAAGCGTATATGAAGTGCGTAAAAAAATGGGCGAAGCCTTGGCTAAAAAATTTAAAGAAAAGGTAGATTTTGTAGTGCCAGTTCCAGATAGTGGCGTGAGTGCTGCTATAGGTTTTGCACAGTTTTTAAAAATTCCACTTGAAATGGCAATAGTGAGAAATCATTATGTTGGAAGAACTTTCATAGAGCCAACTCAAGAAATGAGAAATTTGAAAGTAAAATTAAAACTCAATCCTATGAAAAAAGTTTTAGAGGGTAAAGATATAGTGGTGATTGATGATAGTGTGGTAAGAGGAACAACTTCTAAAAAAATCATCGCACTTTTAAAACAAGCAGGTGCAAGAAAAATCCATTTAGCTATAGCATGCCCAGAAATTAAATTTCCTGATATTTATGGTATAGATACGCCTACTTTTGAAGAGCTAATCTCAGCTAATAAAAGTGTTGAAGAGGTTAGAGAATATACGGGTGCAGATAGCTTGACTTTTTTAGATATTGATGAGTTAGTTTCAAGTATAGGCGATGAAAGAAAATATTCTTTGATTAGTTTCGATGGGGATTATTTTATTAAATAATCCTTATTTGCATTTTAATTGTTTGAATATTTTATAACTTTGAAAATGAGGTGGCAATCCCACTTCAAATGAAAAATCTTTATAAGTATGTCCTGGAAGATTTTTTGCGATACTTATGTTATATGAGGCATCTCTTTGTTGTTGACTTGCTCTTTTGATGCTATCAAAATTTTGTTGGTTAAATATTTCGCCACTTACTTCATGTTTTTTGTTATCATCGATTATTCTAAGCTCTAAAAAGCACTCTGAAAGTTTGAAGTTAGTATCATTGGTTACTCTACCTTTTACAATAATACTCTCTGTTGCTAAGCGTCTATAGGTTGAAAAATTACTCAAACTTGCTTTTTTGGTGTATTGATCTATGGTTAGCAGTAATGAAATGGTTAAAATTAAAGCAAGTATAAAACTTACTATGCAAAAAATAATCATATATTTTTTATTTTGAACTTTTAAGTAAAGTAAAACCCAAGTTAAACCTGTAGAAGCTAGCATAATGAAAATGATTAGAATATGAAAAAAAGTAAAATATCCCATTAGAAACACTTTGAATAAATTTTAATGTCAAAATTTTGACCTTCTTTAAAATCGGAAAATTTGGTTTTAAAATTAATGGTTTGGCTAGGGTTTATTGTTTTTTCTACAATAGTAGATTTGCTTCTTAGAGGTTTTATGGTGTGTATTAAATTTTTAAAAGTGCTATTATTGTCACTTTTTTTAAAGACTTCTACTTTTAACTTACAATACTTAAAACTTTTTTTGGAAGTATTTGTTAAGCTATAATCAACGCTAAGCGAGTTGTCGTATACAAAAAATTGAGCATTATCTAAACTAGCTATTCTTGATCTAACTTTAGTATCAATTAAAAAATATCCTAAATATGCTATGCTAGCTGAGCATAAAATTCCTAAAAAAATAACCATAAAAGCAAAAGTAGGTTTGTTTCTAATAATTAAAGCAATAAATAAAGTGATAATGAAAAAAAATATAACCAAAGCCATTAGTAAAAAATCAATCAAGTGCAAATGAGTGGTATAAAAAATCATTTGCTCTCGAATGTGCTGGGTGTTCATTATCACTCTTTAATTTTAGTTTGCTACTGAGCTCGTTCTTTTACTATCTTTACTATCAACCCAAATATTTGGCACAGCTCCACCAGGTGTTAAGAAAATTTTGGCATCTTTGTTAACCTTAAGTGCTTCGTTAAACTGCTTTTGAGTTTCGATTTGTTTTAAATCAAGCAAAGGATTATTTAAGCTTTTTGCTATTTCTCTATTTGAATATGCTTGCGCATCAGCTTCTATTTTAACCGCACTTGCTCTACCTTTAGCGCTAATGATGGTTGCATTTGCCTCCCCTTCAGCTAAAGCTGCTTTTTTAAGTGCTTCTTGATTAGCTCTTTCAACTTCATATTTAGTTCTTTCAGCCTCTTGTTTGGCAATTTGCACTCTTTCAATTTGTTCTTTTACTTTGATAGGCAAGATGATCTCTCTAAGTTGAACTGCTTGAAGCTCGGCAGGCTCATTTGGTTGACTTTCTATAGTTTTTCTAATGCCTTGATCAATTTGCACTGCTATGGTGTTACGATTTGTTGGAAGCTCTTCTGCGGTATATTGACCTACCACATTTCTTACTACATCTCTTACAACTGGATCAATGATTTTATTTTCCCAATTAAGCCCCCAAGTAGCTATGGTTTGAGGAACTTGCAAAGGATTTAATCTATATTGAACGGTTACATCAATAGATACAGGTAAACCTCTTGAATCAAGTACTGAAATACTATTTTTATTTACAACCCCTGAGCCTATTTGTAAATTTTCATTTACGCCTTCAATGGAAGCATAATTGATTTGTCTTACTCTAGTATCTACTATAGTGATTTTTTGTAATACCGGCATAAAAAAATGAAGTCCTGGCTCAAGCGGAGTAGGGCTGTATTTACCCGTGGTAGACTTGATCCCCATTTCCCCTGAATTAACTATTGCAAAAGGCTTAAAAAGCGCAAAAACTAAAATAATCGCAATCGCACTATAAATTAATGGGGAAAATTTTCCAAAACCTTTGAAGTTAAATTCAGGAGCTTTGAAATTTAAATTTTGTTTATTGTTGTTTTGATTGTTTTTTTTGTTAAAATAATCATTCAAATCAGCTGGCATTTAGTTCCTTTGTTAAATATAAGTTAGCATAGAAGCGTATTTTTCATTGCGTCCATAAACTATATCAAAATACGCATTTTGGAGCTTTGTCGTTAGCTCACCTCTTTTTCCATTTCCTATAATTCTTGCGTCAATATTATTTATCGGAGTTATTTCTGCTGCAGTTCCTGTGAAAAATGCTTCATCAGCTACATAAACTTCATCTCTTGAAATTCTTTGGCGTACTACGCTTATGCCTAAATCATGTGCAATTTTTAAAACAGTATCTTGAGTGATACTTTTTAATGAAAAATCATTTGGCGGGGTGATTAATTTCCCATCTTTAACCATAAAAAAGCACTCGCCTGTTCCTTCTGCTACAAAACCTTCTTCATCAAGCATTAAAGCTTCTTCATATCCTGCTTCTATAGCTTCATACTTAGCCATTTGAGAATTTAAATAATTTGCACTTGCTTTGGCTTTGCCTAGGCTAGATTTTACGCTATTTCTAGCAAAAGAAGAAATTTTAACCTTAATACCTTTTTCTAAGCCTTCTTCGCCCAAATAAGCACCCCATTCCCAAGCAGCAATAGCTACTCTAACAGGAGCTTTAGCATGATAAACTCCCATAGTTCCATCACCTAAAAAGATCAATGGGCGCAAATAAGTGTTATTTTGAAAATCATTTGCTCTTAAAAGTTCAACTTGCGCATTTTCAAGTTCTTCTTGAGAAAAAGGTGAGTTGATTAAAGTGATTTTTGCAGACTCTAAAAGTCTTTTGGTGTGTTCTTTTAATCTAAAAATTGCTAAACCATTTTGTGTTTTATAAGCTCTTGTTCCTTCAAAAACTGCATTTGCATAATGTAATGAATGTGTTAAAACATGAATTTTAGCATCATCAAAATCAATGATTTTTCCATCCATCCAAATTTTTTTTGCCCTAATCATGAGTAAGCCTTTATTGAAAATAAAACTAATTTTATCAAAAATATACTAATAATTGCTAGAATATAGTAAAATTCTTTATTTAAAGCAAGGAAAAACAATGCCTATTATTAATATCAAACTTGCTAAACCAGAATTTAGCAAAATACAAAAAGAAGAGTTAATAGCAGATATTACAGAACTTTTGCATACAAAATATAATAAACCAAAGCAAAATATAGTCATAATGCTAGAAGATATTGAACCATATAATATTGCTTTTGGTGGTGAAAGTGTAGAAAAATTAAGATTGAAAGGTAAAAAATGAAAGAATTGCAAATTGGCGATAAAGCTCCGGTTTTTGAACTTTTAAATCAAGATGGAGTTAAAATTTCTCTAAGTGATTTTTTGGGTAAAAAAATTGTTTTGTATTTTTATCCAAAAGATAATACCCCAGGTTGCACTACACAAGCTTGCGAATTTAGTCAAAATTATGAAGATTTTTTAGGACAAAATACTGTGATTATAGGTATTAGCCCAGATAGCGTGAAATCACATGAAAATTTTATAAAAAAATATGATTTAAAACACACTTTATTAAGTGATAGTGAAAAAGAAATTTGCAAACTTTATGGTGTTTGGGGTTTAAAGAAAAATTATGGAAAAGAGTATGAAGGGCTTATAAGATCTACTTTTGTAATTAATGAGGAAGGAAATATCACAAAAATTTATAAAAATGTAAAAGCAAAAGATCATGCTTTTAAGGTGTTAAAAGAATTATGTTAGTTCATATTTGTTGTAGTGTGGATAGTCATTATTTTATACAAGAATTAAGCAAAGCCTATCCTGATGAGAAAATCATCGGGTATTTTTATGACCCAAATATTCATCCATATAGTGAGCATGAGCTTAGATTTTTAGATGTTAAACGCAGTTGTGATAAACTAGGCATTAAACTTTATAAAGGTGAATATGAGTATGAAAAATGGCTTGAGAGTGTAAAGGGTTATGAAGATGAACCTGAAAAAGGTGCAAGATGTCAAATTTGTTTTGATTTTAGAATGCACAAAAGTGTTGAATTTGCCCAAAAGATAGGAGAAAAAAAACTCACAACAACTCTTTTAACATCTCCTAAAAAAGATTTAGAGCAATTAAAATTAGCATTACAAAAAGAATGTGATAAATTTGGCATAGAGTTTTTAGCGCCTGATTTTAGAAAAAATGGAGGCACACAAAGACAATTTGCCCTAGCAAAGCAAGATATGCTTTATCATCAAAATTATTGTGGATGTATTTATGCACTTTCTAAGCAAAAAGGCCAAAAAGCCTTTATAGATGAGCTTATGAGTCCTATAAATAAACAAATATTGCCTTCAAGTATAGAAGAAAAAATTAAATTTTACAACCAAGTAAAAAGTTTAGAAAAAAAAGGCATTAAATTTGAAATTCAAAGAGAAAAATTTTTAAATTATCGTTTATTAAGAGCTTTGATAAAACAAAATAAGCAAGCTATAAAAACTCATGTTTTATTTTACTCACATTTTAAAAATTCTTACACTAAATTTAGTATTTTAGATGAGGGTTTAAAGCATTATAAAAGTGTAAAGGATGAGATTAATTTATGGAGTTTTGATTATTTCAATAGCTTATGTAAAATGCGATTTAAAAATTATGAAGATTTTTTACAAAATCCTTTAAAAATAGAGCAAGAAATCAAAATAAGACAAAAGTATTTTGGCGCTTATGATCTTTCACCGGTAATTATTGTTGAAAATATTATTAAAGGCGCTTATGAATTTATGGCAAAAAGTGAAATTTATTTTGATAGCAAAGAAAAGATTGTGAAGTTATAAAACTTAATTAATTTATTAATATTTTTTTTGTAAAATCTGAATTTTGAATATATTTTAAGGCTAAATTTATGATAGATGTAATGCAAATTCAAAAAATTTTACCACATAGGTATCCATTTTTACTTGTAGATAAAATCGTAGAATTAAAAAACAAAGAAGTTGTTAGAGGTTATAAAAATATTAGTATAAGCGATCATGTTTTTATGGGGCATTTTCCAGATCATCCAATTTATCCAGGTGTGTTAATTTTAGAAGGTATGGCGCAAACTGGAGGGGTTTTAGCATTTGAAAGTATGGATGATAAAGTAGATCCAAGCACTAAGGTGGTATATTTTACGGGTATTGATAATGCTAAATTTAGAAATCCAGTGCGTCCTGGTGATAGACTTGATTATGAAATGAGTGTAGTGAAAAATCGTGGAAATATGTGGATTTTCCAAGGAAAAGCTTTTGTAGATGGACAATTAGTAGCAGAAGCTGAACTTAAAGCCATGATAGTAGATAAATGATGAGCAAAATTCATCCAAGTGCAGTTATAGAAGATGGAGCTATTATAGCAGATGATGTTGTAGTAGAAGCTTATGCTTATGTTGGTAAAAATGCTAACATAGGCGCAAATACCATCATCAAACAAGGTGCAAGAATTTTACCTAATGTAACTATAGGTGAGAATTCAAAAGTGTTTTCTTATGCCATAGTAGGAGATATCCCGCAAGATATATCTTATAAAGATGAGATAAATTCAGGTGTTATTATAGGAAAGAATGCGGTTATTAGAGAATTTGTTACTATTAATTCAGGTACAGCTAAAGGCGATGGCTTTACAAGGATAGGTGATAATGTTTTTATTATGGCTTATTCTCATATTGCGCATGATTGTACTTTAGGAGATCATATCATCTTAGCAAATAATGCTACTTTAGCAGGTCATGTAGAGCTTGGAGATTATACCGTAGTAGGTGGGCTTACTCCAATACATCAATTTGTAAAAGTAGGAGAAGGATGTATGATAGCAGGTGCTAGCGCACTTTCTCAAGATGTGGTGCCATTTTGTTTAGCTGAGGGAAATCGCGCAAGCATTAGAAGCTTGAATTTAGTAGGCATTAGAAGACGTTTTGATAAAGAAGAAGTGGATGTTTTAAGCAAGGCTTTTAAATTTTTATTCAGACAAGGAAATTTAAAAGACAATGCTTTAAGTTTATTAGAAAGTACTTCTAGTGAAAATGTGAAAAAAATGTGTAATTTTATCTTAGAAACAAAAAGAGGAATTCCTATATATAAGGAAAAAAACCATGGTTAAAAGATGTAGTTTTTGCAATGAAATAGAAACAAGTGAAAGAAGAATTTTAGTAAATGATTATAATAATGCCTTTATATGTGAGTATTGTGCTGAAAGTGCTTGTAATATTTTCTTTGGAGAGGAAAAAGAGCTAAAAAATAAAGAAGTTGATAAAGAAAATTTTAAAGATATAACCCCTAAAGAATTAAAAGCATATTTAGATAAATATGTCATCGGGCAAGATAGAGCTAAAAAAATCTTTAGTGTAGGAGTGTATAATCACTACAAAAGGCTTTTTAGATCTGACTTAGAAGATGATGATACAGAATTGGCAAAATCAAATATTTTATTAGTAGGTCCAACAGGAAGTGGAAAAACTTTACTAGCACAGACTTTAGCTAGATTTTTAGATGTGCCTATTGCAATTTGTGATGCGACTTCTTTAACTGAAGCAGGTTATGTGGGAGAAGATGTTGAGAATATCCTTACTCGTCTTTTACAAGCTGCTGATGGAGATGTGCAAAGAGCTCAAAAAGGGATTATATTTATTGATGAGATAGATAAAATCGCAAGAATGGGTGAAAATCGCTCCATTACAAGAGATGTAAGTGGTGAGGGTGTGCAACAAGCTTTACTTAAAATCATCGAAGGATCTTTAGTAAATATCCCACCAAAAGGTGGTAGAAAACACCCAAATCAAGATTTTATACAAATAGATACGACTAATATTTTATTTGTATGTGGCGGGGCTTTTGATGGTATTAGCGATATCATTAAAAGAAAACTAGGCGATAATGTCATGGGCTTTTTTACTGATGATAAAAAAGATGAAAAAGAAGCCTTGCTTCAAAGATTAGAGCCTGATGATTTAGTGCATTTTGGGCTTATCCCTGAACTCATAGGAAGACTGCATGTACTTGCTTCTTTAGAAGAGCTTGATGAAGAAAGCATGGTGCGTATTTTAACTGAGCCAAAAAATGCCATTATTAAACAATATCAAAAACTTTTTGCTATTGATAATGTGGAATTAAAATTTGAAGATGAGGCACTAAGAGAAATTGCTAAGCTTTCATTAGAGCGTAAAACGGGAGCTAGGGGTTTAAGAAGTATTATTGAAGAGATGATGGTAGATTTGATGTTTGATTTGCCAGAGTATAATGGATATAGCATAGTAATTACTAAAGAAGTGATCAAAGAAGGTGCAAAACCTTTATTTATAAAAAATAAAAAAGTTAAAGGCTGAGAATGATTTTAGATCAAATAATTGGATTTTTTTCAAGTGATATGGGGATTGACTTAGGTACTGCAAATACTTTAGTGTTGGTAAAAGATAAAGGTATAGTGATTGATGAACCTTCGGTTGTTGCAGTAGAGCGTGAAAGATATGGTAGGGTTAAAATTTTAGCTGTTGGAAAAGAAGCTAAGGAAATGGTAGGAAAAACCCCAGGTAATATCGAAGCAATCCGTCCTATGAAAGATGGTGTGATTGCTGATTTTGATATGACCGAAAAAATGATCCGTTATTTTATAGAAAAAACTCATAGAAGAAAATCTTTTTTAAGACCTAGAATTATCATTTCAGTACCTTATGGTTTGACCCAAGTTGAAAGGAAAGCAGTTAGAGAAAGTGCTTTAAGTGCGGGTGCTAGAGAAGTATTTTTGATAGAAGAGCCTATGGCAGCAGCTATTGGTGCAAATTTACCAATCAGAGAGCCTCAAGGGAGCTTAGTGGTAGATATTGGTGGTGGTACAACTGAAATTGGCGTTACTTCTTTGGGTGGACTTGTGATTTCAAAATCTATCCGCACAGCTGGCGATAAACTTGATACTAGTATAGTAAATTATGTAAAAGAAAAATACAACCTTGTCATAGGTGAAAGAACGGGTGAGGAAATTAAAATCGCAATAGGCTCAGCAGTTCAACTTCCAAAAGAGCTTTCTATGGTGGTTAAAGGGCGTGATCAAGTAACAGGCTTGTTAAATAGAATCGAATTAACAAGTGAAGATGTAAGAGAAGCTATGCGTGAACATTTAAAAGAAATCGCTGATGCTTTAAAAATCGTTCTTGAAATGATGCCACCTGATCTTGCGGCAGATATTGTTGAAAATGGTGTTGTTTTAACAGGAGGCGGAGCTTTAATACGCGGGCTCGATAAATATTTATCTGAAATTGTAAAACTTCCAGTATATGTAGCTGATGAGCCACTTTTAGCAGTTGCAAAAGGTACAGGTAAAGCTTTAGAAGAAATTTCATTATTACACCAGCTAACGAATGAAGAGTAAAATTCTTAGCGTTTTAATATTATCTTTTTTAGTATTTATTTCGTTTTATTATGGAGATGTAATAAAACGAAATGTTTTAGATTTAAATATTGCTATTGTTAATCAATTTTCTCAAAGTATTGATCTTTTAAAAAACAAATTCAACGAACATTTTAATCAAGCTGAAGAAATTAGAACTTTAAGAGAAAGAAATGCTGAGCTTGAAAAAAATAATATCTATATGAAAAACTTTGCTAATGAGCTAAATAATATTTTAAGCGATAAAAACTCAAGTTTTTATTATCCTAATGTGAGTTTGGTTAAAGCAACTTCTTATGCGCAAATTAGTGATTATCATAAGGTTTGGCTTGATGTTGATTATAAAGGAAAAATCAAAGGCTTGATTTATAATGGCTATACAGCAGGCATAGTCATAGAAAAAAATGGTAGAGCTTTGGGGCTTTTGCAAGGTGATGAAGAGTGTATTTTTTCTGTTTATATAGGTAAAGAACAAGCACCAGGTATAGCTCATGGAAGAAATGATTATGTTTTAGTTAAATATATCCCTAAATGGCTTGAGCTTAAAATGGGTGATAAGGTTTATACAAGTGGCTTAGATGAGATTTTCTTTTCAGGAATTCCGGTGGGAGAAATTTTTAAAATAGAAGAAGAGGGTGCTTATCAAAATGCTTATGTTAAACCTTATGCTAAGATGAAAGTACCAAGCTATTTTTATATGGTAGAAAATTTATAGTAAAAAATTATTTATTTTAATTAATATAAATTATTATTTAGAATTAAATATTACAATAGCTTCTAAGTTTAAAACTAGGAGCTTTAATGAAAAAATATATCAGCAGTTGTTTGGCTATTTGTTGTTTAAGTAGTGCTATTTATGCAAATGATGTAGAATATGATGCGCAAAAAATAGCAGATATTTTTTATCAACTTAACGCAGATCCTAAAAATCCAAAAGCAAAAGTTAATCATGCAAAGGGTTTTTGTGCCATGGGAACTTTTGAGCCAGCTTTGTCTATCAATAAAGAAGTTGATGTGCCTTTGTTAACACAAAAAAGCTTACCAGTCCAAGTAAGATATTCTTTGGGTGGCGCTTTTAAAGATGATAAAAGCAAAACAAGAGGTATGGCTATTAGAATTACTGATCCTAAAGATTCTACCTCTTGGACTATGGTTATGCTAAATACAGAAATAAATTTTGCAAAAAATCCTAAAGAGTTTGGTCAGTTTTTTGAAATGAGACTTCCTGTCAATGGTAAAGTCGATCAAGAAAAAATAAGCAAGATGATGCAAGAGGTTGATTCTTATAGAAATTTTGCTGCATATACGGATAAAATTGGTATCAGTAAAAGCGTAGCAAATACTCCATTTTTTAGTATCCATACTTTTTATTTTAAACAAGCAAATGGAGAAAATTATCTACCAGCAAGATGGAAATTAGTTCCAAGCGAAGGTGTGGCGTATTTAAATGAGGTACAAATGAAAAGTGCAAGTAGTGATTTTTTAAAAGAAGATTTTCAAAATCGTATAAAGGCTAATAAGCCAGTTGAGTATAAAATGTATTTAGTATATGCAAATAAAAATGATATTACTAATAATACAACGGCTTTGTGGAGTGGTAAACACAAAGAAAGTTTAGTTGGGACTTTTAAAATTAATGCTTTGAGCAAGGAAGATTGTAATTTTGATGTTTATTTTCCTTCAGATGTACCCCAAGGTGTTAATCCACCACAAGATCCTTTATTTGATGTAAGAAATGAAGCTTATGCTATAACTTTTGGTAAGCGTCAATAAAATTTAGCTCTTTAAGAGCTAAATTCTTTATTAATTTCAACTTCTAAAAAACTTATATTTGTTATAATTTGGCTAAAAATTCAGCTTAGGAAAATACATGCCAAAAAGAACAGATATCAAAAATATATTATTGATAGGCAGTGGACCTATCGTTATAGGTCAAGCTTGTGAGTTTGATTACTCAGGGACTCAAGCGGCAAAAACCTTAAAAGAGCTAGGTTATAGAGTAGTTTTGATCAATTCTAATCCAGCTACGATCATGACAGATCCTGAATTTGCTGATGCAACTTATATAGAACCAATTACCAAAGAAAGTATTCTAAGTATTATCAAAAAAGAAAAAATCGATGCGATTTTACCTACTATGGGTGGCCAAGTTGCTTTGAATGTTGCTATGGAAGTTTATGAAAGTGGCGAGCTTGCAGATGTCAAGTTTTTAGGTGCAAATCCTGAGGCGATAAAAAAAGGCGAAGATAGACAAGTCTTTAAAGAATGTATGAAAAAAATTGGCATGGATTTGCCAAAATCTATGTATGCGTATAATTATGAAGAGGCTTTAAAAGCTGTTGATGAGATTGGTTTTCCTTTGATGATTAGAGCTTCTTTTACTTTAGGTGGTGCAGGAAGTGGCGTGGTGTATAATATGGATGAGTTTGCAGAACTTGCAAATACTGCTTTAGCACTAAGCCCTATCCATGAAATTTTAATCGAAGAAAGCTTACTTGGTTGGAAAGAATATGAAATGGAAGTCATTAGAGATAAAAATGATAATTGTATTATCGTTTGCTCTATTGAAAATGTTGATCCTATGGGAGTTCATACGGGTGATTCTATTACTATAGCCCCTGCTTTAACTTTGACTGATAAAGAATACCAAGCAATGCGTAATGCCTCTTTTGCTATTTTAAGAGAAATCGGAGTAGATACAGGTGGGTCAAATGTGCAATTTGCTATCAACCCAACTAATGGTAGAATGATAGTTATTGAAATGAATCCTAGGGTTTCAAGATCTTCAGCCTTAGCTAGTAAAGCAACGGGTTATCCTATAGCTAAGGTAGCTACGCTTTTAGCAGTTGGATTTAGTTTAGATGAGATTAAAAACGACATCACAGGCACTCCTGCTTCATTTGAACCGGTAATTGATTATATCGTAACCAAAATTCCTCGTTTTACTTTTGAAAAATTCCCAAATGCAAACACAGAGCTTGGCACTGCTATGAAAAGCGTGGGTGAGGTTATGGCTATAGGAAGAACTTTTAAAGAAAGCATTCAAAAAGCACTTTACTCACTTGAGAGAAATTTAAGTGGGTTTGATACTATAGAATGTGATAAAAATGAGCTTTTGGCAAAAATTCGCCAAGCTAATGAAAAACGCTTGCTTTATATAGCACAAGCTTTTAGAGAAGGTTTTAGCACACAAGAGCTTTTTGAGCTTTGCAAAATAGATCCTTGGTTTTTAAATCAAATCAAAGAAATAGTGGAATTTGAAAATCAAATTGATATGGATATTTTAAGCAATAAACAACTATTAAGAAAAGCCAAAACCTTAGGTTTTTCAGATAAAAAAATCGCTAGCTTAATTAATCAAAAAGATAATCTTGAGTTAAGCCAAAATGATATTTATTATGCAAGAATTAAACATAAAATCATCGCTCAATATAGCGAAGTAGATACTTGCGCAGGCGAATTTGAAGCATTAACTCCGTATTTATACTCAAGTATCAATGCAAATGAAGCTACACAAGTAAAAGAAAGTAAAGATAAAAAAGATAAAAAAGTAATGATTATAGGTGGTGGGCCAAACCGCATAGGACAAGGCATTGAGTTTGATTATGCTTGTGTGCATGCTTCTTTTGCTCTAAAAGATATGGGCGTAAAAACTATAATGTATAATTGTAATCCAGAAACGGTTTCGACAGATTATGACACAAGTGATATTTTATACTTTGAGCCGATTGATTTTGAGCATTTAAGAGCGGTTATTGATAGAGAAAGACCAGATGGAGTGATAGTGCATTTTGGTGGTCAAACTCCGCTTAAATTTGCAAAACGCCTTAGTGCTTTTGGAGCAAAGATCATAGGAACAAGTGCAAGGGTGATAGATTTAGCTGAAGATAGAAAGAAATTTGCTAAATTTATCGAAGATTTAGGCATAAATCAACCTAAAAATGGCACAGCTATAAGTGTAGAAGAAGCGATTATAAAAGCAAATGAGATAGGTTATCCTGTGCTTGTTAGACCAAGCTATGTTTTGGGTGGTCGTGCAATGCGTGTTGTACATGATGAGAGTGAGCTTAGACTTTATATGCAAGAAGCCGTAGATGTGAGTGATAAATCCCCGGTATTAATCGATCAATTTTTAGACAATGCTACTGAACTTGATGTAGATGCAATAAGTGATGGAAAAGAAGTTTATGTAGCAGGTATTATGGAGCATATTGAAGAAGCAGGTATTCATTCAGGCGATAGTGCTTGCTCTTTACCTGCTGTCAATATCGATGAGGCTATGCTTGAAATGATTGAGCAAAAAACAAAAGATATTGCTTTAAATTTAGGTGTAGTAGGGCTTTTAAATATACAATTTGCTATTCATGATAATAAACTTTATATGATAGAAGTTAATCCAAGAGCTAGCAGAACTGTGCCTTTTGTGAGTAAAGCTACGGGAATTCCTTTAGCTAAGGTTGCAACGCGCGTGATGTGGCAAGGAAATTTAAGAGAAAGTTTGAAATTTTATGATACCTTTAAAGTGGTAGAGGAAAAAAATGGAATTTTAAGAGCTAAAAAACCAAAACACATTAGTGTAAAATCAGTGGTATTTCCTTTTGCTAAACTTAGTGGAAGTGACCTTGAGCTTGGGCCTGAAATGCGCTCAACCGGCGAAGTTATGGGAGTAAGCAAAGATTTTGAAAACTCTTACGCAAAAAGCCAACTTGCTTCTTCAAATTTCTTACCAGAAAGTGGCAATGTATTTTTATCATTAAGAGAACAAGATAAAAAATACGCAGTAGATTTAGCTAATGAATACATTAAGCTAGGATTTAAAATCATTGCTACAAGTGGAACTTATAAAATTTTACAAGAAGCAGGTTTGGAGTGTGAGTTTGTGCATAAAATTTCTGAAGGACGCCCAAATGTAGAGGATAAGTTAAAAAATTCTCAAATTCAACTTGCCATTAATACAAGCGATGAGCATAGCTTTAAAGGTGATACTAAAAAAATTAGAGCAAATATTTTACGCTTTAAAACCCCGTATTTTACAAACCTAAGAGCAGCGTATGCAGGTGCTAAAGCGATTAAAGCTATACAAAATAAATCATGCCTTGAAGTAAAGAGCTTGCAAGAATACTTAAAAGCATGATTTATCTTGCTCAAACTGATACAACAGCAGGGTTTTTAAGCAAGGACTTAAAAGCCCTTAATACTTTAAAAAAAAGGCCTTTAAGTCAGGATTGTTTGATTACCACAGCTAAATTTAGCGAGCTTAAAAAACTTACAAGAGTGCCAAATCATTTTAAAAATACTATTAGAAAATCCAAAAAAACTACTTTTTTATATCCTAATTTTAAAGCAATACGCGTTGTGAAAGATTGTGCTCATGAGAATTTTTTAAAAGAGTTTGATTGGCTTTATTCTACTTCTGCAAATCTTCATGGAAAAAAATTTGATCTAAATTGGGCTATGCAAAATGCAGATAAAATAGTAGATGAAAAGTTTTTTGAAAGTGGAGCCTCAAAGATTTTTAAACTTCGAGGCGTTAAAAAAGTTAAGTTACGCTAATTATTTTCCAAGCGGCCAAAATACTTTTGGTTCTTCACCGATTTTTGCTTGTCCATGATACATTCCAAGTTTATCTTTAGTCCAAGCATAACCAACTTTTCCATTTTTATCTATCGATATGATTCCGCCTGTACCACCAAGTTTTGCAACTTGCTTGATAGTTTCTTCGGCTGCTTTTTGCACTGAGAGTTTTTTGTATTTATATAAAGATGCAACCTCATGAGCTGCAGCCACTCTTATGTAAATATCGCCTGTTCCTGTACAAGAAATCGCTACTGAGTCATTATTTGCGTAATTTCCTGCCCCTATGATAGGAGAATCCCCAATGCGTCCTGTCATTTTATTTGTAGTGCCACCTGTGCTTGTGCCTGCTGCTAGGTTGCCGTTTTTATCTAAAGCTATCGCACCTACTGTCCCTAAATATGGCTCGGTGCTTATACCAAGATGAGCTTTTGCTTTATCACTATCTAATAAAATTTCTTTACTTTTTTAGCTTCTTGAAGTTGTTTATATCTGTGCTCTGTAAAGAAGTATTTTTGTCCCACTATTTCTAAACCATGTTTTTTGGCTAATTTATCAGCACCTTCGCCTGCTATTAAGGTGTGAGGTGTTTTTTCCATAACAAGTCTTGCTGCTTCTATTGGGTTTTTAATCGTCCTAGCCATAGCAATTGCACCTGCTTTTAAATTTTTTCCATCCATTAATGATGCGTCAAGTTCATTAAATCCATCAGAAGTAAAAACAGCGCCTTTTCCAGCATTAAATTCAGGACTATCTTCCATTACTTTAATGGCAGCTATAACTGCATCAACCGAACTTCCACCTTTTTTAAGTATGCTTTGACCCGCTTTTAAAGATTCTTTCATTACCTTTTCTCTTTTGGCAAATTCTTCTTTGGTAAGTCCTAAGCCACTTGTTCCACCATGTATAACGATAATAGGTTCAAAATCTTTTGCAAAAATATTATTGCTTGTTAAAAATGCTAAACTAGCTAATGTCAATAAAGCCTTTTTGCTGCCTGCTAAAAATTTCATGTATTCTCCTTTGTTGTAAGCTATAAATTTTATAATAATAAAAATTAAATATAAATTAATATTATAAAAATATTAAAAATATTTATAAATATAATAGATTTTTATTTAAAATTATTTTTTTATTTAAATTTTTATTTTGTAAATTTTTAGTTATAATTTGCGCTTTTGAAAAAAAGGTAGATTATGATAGAAAGAACAAAAATAAGCTCTAATTTTGGTTGGTTTATGGTGATTTTAGGTGGTTTGGTTGAGTGTTTTTGGGTGAGTGGTTTAAAATACTCAACTGAAATTTGGCATTATGCTTTAACAGCTATTGGTGTAAGCATATCTTTTACATGTTTTTTAAAAGCTTGCGAAAGACTTGAAGTAAGTATTGCTTATAGTGTCTTTGTGGGTATTGGCACAGTTGGAGTGGTGCTTAATGAGATGTTTATTTTTAATGAGCCAACTTCCATTACTAAGCTTGCTTTAATAGCCATTTTGCTTTTAAGTATCATAGGCCTTAAAATCATTAGCAAGGAAGCTAAATAATGGAATGGTTTTTTTTATTTTTAGCGACTGCTTTTGAAATTTTTGGTGTGATTATCATGAAACAACTTGTAAGCACTAAAAATAAGCTTTATCTTTTAGCTTTGATAGTGTGTTTTGGTTTTTCGTTTGGGTTTTTAAGCCTTAGTATGCAAAGCATTGCTATGAGTGTGGCTTATTCTATATGGACAGGAGCTGGAACCGCAGGTGGGGTTATCATCGGAGTGCTTTTTTATAAAGAAAGTAAAAGCTTTTTAAAGCTTTTTTTAATTGCTCTTATCATTGCTTGTACTGTGGGTTTAAAAATACTTTCATAGACTTAAAATGAAAATATACATTAGTGGTATAGACACAGATGTTGGTAAAACTTATCTAAGTGCTAGACTTTGTAAGGAATTGGATTTTGATTATTTTAAGCTTATCCAAGCAGGCACGCCAAAAGATAGCGAGGTAGTAGCTGAGTTTAGTCCAAAAACTAAGATTTTTAAAGAAGGTGTGTTTTTACAAACCCCTGCTTCCCCGCACAAAGGTAGGATTTTAGAAAATTTAAGCTATAAAGCCTTTGATATACAAATTCCACAAAGTGATAAACTCATCATCGAGCTAGCTGGTGGGCTTTTTTCGCCCCTTGATGATGAAAAAACAATGATTGATTATATGAGTGCGTTTAAGTACCCTACGATTTTAGTCGCAAAAGACTATCTAGGAAGTATCAATCATACACTTTTAAGTATAGAAGCACTAAAACAAAGAGATATTAAAATCCTTGCTTTAATCTTAAAAACCCAAGATAACTTTAGCAAGGATTTTATAAGTAATTACGCTAAAATTCCTATCATAGAATTTGATGATAAAGTGTGTGAAAATATTAAAAATAGTATTTGTTCAATTAAATAAATTTTTTAAATAAAATTGATTTTGTTATATTTTTCCCATTCTTTTCCAAAAAGTTCATATTCTGGAATTCTATTTAAAACTATGCATGTATAACTAGGTCTAGTTAGCGCTATATAAGTCTCAAAGTCACTTAGTTCGGTTTTTGTAGTACTTGTTAGAAAAATCACACATTGCAATTGCATTCCTTTGAAGCTTTTGATAGTTGAAATTTTAACGTTATCACTTGTAAAAGAAAAATATTCTTTGTTGTTTATCATATCTTCAACTGAAACATTTTTTTCTTTGAAATATTTTTTTATAATATCAACTTCCTCGTGATTAGATGTTAAAATTACAATATTTTTTGGAGAATTGTGCTTTAATAGAAAATTATAAGCCCTGAAAACCATTTCAGTGTAATTATTTTTTTCTATATTGCACCAATAAAGCTCTCTAATTAAAGAGCTATCCGCGTTTTGAGTATTAATTATAGGAGGTTCTAGAGTTTCACCAAAATTTTTGTTTGATTTTATCAAATAACCACTAAGATAAAACACATAAAACCTATAGGCTTCTATTAAAATTTCAGGGAAATTGTATTGTCGTATATTCATATTTAATTTCCCCCATTGCCCCTTAAATTTATACCCTTTATTGTTCATATTTCCAATCCATGAAATTTCTCTATCATATATATTTTGCTTATCATCTGCAACGACCATTACTTGCCCGTTGTCTTTTAGAAAATATAATAAAAATCAAACCATTTTTGTTTAAAATCTTGAGCTTCATCAATTAAGATAGCATCATAATATCTAGAATTTGAAAAATCTTCTGATTGTAAAATATAATTTGCATTTTCTAAAGCTTCTTTTTCATTATTTTCAAAAGATTTTGTATATTGTAATGATATGTCGCTATTTTTTATAAAGTTAAACAATAAGCCATGAAAGTGATCTATGTCTATCAAATTCCAATCAAATTCTTTTCTCACATCGTTAATTTGTGCTTTTAAATATTGTTTTAATGTTTTGTTATAACAAATTACTAAAACTTTTTTACCTTTTGAGGCTATATTTGCTGCTCTGTGTGCTATAATCAAACTCTTTCCACTCCCTGCAACACCTTTTATTCTGTTCCAAGTATTAGGTTTGTCTTCAATATAATATTTTTGTTGATTTGTTAGTGTTATGTTTTTTCCATGTTCTACTTTATGTATATTTTTTAAAAAAAGCTTCCTAAAGTTATCACAAGTATAATAATTTTTACATTGTATGTAAAATGTAATAAAATTAAATAGCTCGTTTGCGTTATTTTTTCCAAAAATTTTTATACCTTTATTGTCTATTTTTTCTAGAATATCTTTTGTAGTAGCGTTGTGAAAATAAAGAATTTCATATATTGGGATAAAATTATTTTTTAAAAAATTTGATATTATATTTTTATATTCATTAGTTTGTTGTATTGGATTTTTGATTTTTTTATTATTTTTATAAACTATTTCAGGATAGATTTTATTGTTAATAAGTTTGTTTTTACAGTTATTATTTTCAGTAAAACTAAAATTTTCTAATTTCCAATCTTTAACCTCTATTATAAAAATACCTTTATTTTTATGATAAATAATAAAATCAGGTATATATAATTTGTTCTTATAGTTGATTTTCGGTTGCTCATAAATTTCATAATCTCTACTAAGTCCATTATAAAGCATGTTAGATATATATTCTTCGCCTTTTGTGAATAGTTTATACTGCTCTTTACTCATTATATATCCTATTTTTTGGTTTTTTTAGCTTTCAAAAATCCTTGAAAATCTCTCTTAAAGACTGCACTACATAATTAATTTCATCTTCATTTATAACATATGGTGGCATGAAGTAAATTGTATTTCCAAGTGGTCTTAAAAGTAAGCCTTTTTCTAAGGCTCTTTGAAAGACTTCAAGTCCTGCTCTTTGGTATTTGCTTTTTTGTATATCAAATGCACTTACCATGCCTAAATTTCTAAAATTTCCTAAAAAGTCAAATTCTTTTAAACTCTCCCATTGAGTTTTTATAAAAGCACTTTTGATTTTATTTTTTGCGATGATATTTTCTTTTTCAAAAATATCCAAAGTAGCATTAGCCGCTGCACAAGCTAGGGCATTACCCGTGTAAGAGTGAGAGTGTAAAAAGGCCTTTTGACTCTCATAGCTATCATAAAATTTCTCATAAATTTCATCTTTAGTAAGCACCACTGAAAGTGGTAAATACCCACCTGTGATAGCTTTAGAAAGACATATATAATCAATGCTTTGTGAGCAATAATCAAGCGCAAACATCTCTCCCGTGCGTCCAAAACCTGTGGCTATCTCATCAAATATCACTTGCACGCCATAATCTTTAGCAAGTTTAACCGCCTCATCTAAATACCCAAGCTCATACATGTGCATATTGCCTGCACATTGAAGTAAAGGCTCAAGTATAAAAGCACAAATTTCATGATGATGATTTTTTAAAATGCTTTCTAAAATTTCAAGTTCTTTTGTATAGTCTTTGCTTGTTGGCACAGGCGTTGTGATACTTTTTAAAAGTAAAGGCTCATAGGTTTTTTTATAAAGTGCTACATCGCCAACGCTTAATGCGCCTAAAGTTTCTCCATGGTAAGAATTGCTAAGTGATAGGAATTTATCCTTTTTAGAACCATCATTGTTTAAGTGGTATTGAAAACTCATTTTTAAAGCCACTTCTATGGCTGAACTACCATTGTCTGCAAAAAAGCATTTATCAAAAGGTAAAAGCTCACAAAGTCTTTGTGAAAGCTTTATGATAGGCTCATGTGAAAAGCCTGCAAGCAAAACATGCTCTAAATTTTGAAGCTGATTTTTGATTTTTTCATTGATATATTCATTACAATGGCCAAAGATATTTACCCACCAAGAGCTAATGCAGTCTATGTAAGATTTTTCATCAAAATCATACAAATATATTCCTTTGGCTTTTTTTATAGGTATTAAAGGTAAAAACTCATGATCGCTCATTTGCGTGCAAGGGTGCCAAATGTGTTTTAAGTCTAGTTCTTTTAAATTCATTTTTACTTCTTTGATTTTTATTGCTAATGATACTACAATTTTTACTCAAATTTATGCTTTAAAATGAAAAAGGATTATTTAGAAAATATTTATATAATTAGCTTTTATCTTAAATTTAGAGGTAAAGTATGAAAAAAGTTTTGATTATCTTAGCGATTTTATTTTTAAATTTTGTATATTCGCAAGAGAATTTGGTTGCAAAAGGATTTAAAGCTTATGAAAGTGGTGATTACACCAATGCCATAAAGTATTCGCAACAGGCTTGTGATTTGAATAGTGGAATCAGTTGCTCTAATCTTGGTGTTATGTATGAAGATGGAAAAGGTGTTGAAAAAGATAATTTCAAAGCAGTAGAATTTTATCAAAAGGCTTGCAAATTGAATGATAATGTAGGTTGTTCTCACCTTGGGTATATGTATGCAAATGGTTATGGTGTAAAAAAAGATAATTTCAAAGCGGTAGAATTTTATCAAAAAGTTTGTAGTTTAAACGATAACTTAGGTTGCTTTAATCTTGCTATTATGTATGAAAATGGCAAAGGTATTAGAAAAGATACTTCTAAGGCTTTAGAATATTTTGGCAAGGCTTGTGATTTAAAAAGTGATGAGGGTTGTGAAAACTACGCAAGGCTTAAACAATAATGCAAATTGCACAAATTTTAGATGAGTTAAAACAACAAGATAATTTTAGAATTCTACGCTCATTAAAGCACGAGGGAAAATATGTCGTTTATAATGAGCAAAAATTACTAAATTTAGCGAGCAATAATTATTTAAATTTAAGCAATGAAAAAGCATTAAAGAAAGACTTTTTAACGCATTTAAAAGAATTTGAATTTTCTAGTTCAAGTTCAAGAAGCTTGAGTGGAAATTATGCGATTTTTGATGAATTTGAAAGCTTTTTAGAAGCTAAATTAGGCAAAAAAATTTTGCATTTTAACAACGGCTATGCCCTAAATGTTAGCTGTTTACAAGCTTTAGCAAGCATTAAAAATACTTTATTTTTAGCAGATAAGCAAGTGCATGCAAGTATCATTGATGGTTTAAGGCTTGGTGGGGCTAAATTTATAAGATTTAAACACAATGATATAAAGCATTTACAAAGCTTAGTGCAAAAGCATTATAAAGAATTTGAAAATATCATTATCATAAGTGAAGCTTTATTTAGTATGGATGGGGATTTTGCACCTATAAAAGAATTTGTAAATTTAAAAAAAGAGTTTAAAAATATCAAAATTTACATCGATGAAGCCCATAGCATAGGGTGTTTTAATGATGATGGTTTGGGTTATGTGAAATTTTTGGGCTTAGAAAAGGAGGTGGATTTTTTAGTTTTTACTTTTGGAAAAGCTATAGCTTCTATGGGAGCTTGTATGATAAGTGATGAAAAAGATTTTTTTATCAACAAAGCAAGGGCCTTTATATATTCAACTGCCATTGCGCCTATCAATGTAGCTTGGACTTTACATGTTTTTAGGCATTTGTATGAATTTAGTGCTCAAAGAAAAGAGCTCTTAGAATTAAGTGCTTGGTTTAAAAATGCTTTAGCAAGTAAAGGTGCAGTTTTAGGCGAGGCTTATGTGATATCTTTTATTTTAGGGCAAAATGCATTAGCTAGTGAAATTTCTCAAAAACTTTTAGAAAATGGTTTTTTTGCACCTGCTATTAAAGAGCCAACTGTGGTCAAAAATACAGCTAGAATTCGTTTTTCTTTGCATGCTGGATTAGTGAAAAAAGATTTAGAAAAGGTTTTGGAGGTACTTTGAAAACTCATTTTTTACATGAAAATGCAAATTCATCCGAGTTGATTTTGTTTTTTTCAGGGTTTTGCTCGCATTTTAGTCATTTTACGCATTTAAAAAGTGATGTAAATGTTTTAATGGTGTATGATTATACGAGTTTTGATTGGGAATTTGATCTTCATAATTTTGAAAAAATCACTCTTATTGGCTTTTCTATGGGAGTTTGTGTGGCGAGTAAAATTTTAAAAGATATAAATTTTTATAAAAAAATAGCTATAAATGGCACAAATTTGCCTATAAATGATGAATTTGGAATTAAAGAAGTTATTTTTAAACTTACGATGAAAAGATTTGCTTTAGAGGATTTTAAATTAAATTTACTTGAGAAAAGAATGAGTTTAAGTGATGAATTTTACTTTGAAAAAAACGAGCATTTAAAAGCAGAACTTTTAAGTTTATATGAGTTTTGCACTAAAGACTTAAATGAAAATTTCACTTGGGATAAAGCCATAATTAGCAAAGATGATAAAATCTTTCCACCAAAGCATGCTTTTAATTTTTTCAAAGAAAAGGTAATGTTTATTGATGAGCCACATTTTGCATTTTTTAAATACCACACTTGGGAAGAGCTTTGCAAACTTTCATAAGAGCAAAAGACACTTATAGCGCAAATACACCTGTGCAAAAAGACATGGCTAAAGAACTTTGCAAAATGCTTAGTGAGAATGATTTTAGAGATTTTGAAGCGGTGTTTGAGTTTGGCTGTGGGGTAGGGGTTTTTAGCAAGGCTTTGCAAGAGTGTATTAAATTTAAGCATTATTTTTTAAATGATATTTATCCTTTTGAAAATCCTTGTAAGTTTGATGAATTTGGTGTTTTTGATATGAATGAGCTTAAAAATCATCATTTTTATATGAAAAAATTTGATCTTATAGCTTCAAATGCTTGCGTGCAGTGGCTAAAGATAGATGAGCTTTTAGAAAATCTTGCAAATATGTTAAATAAAAATGGGATTTTGCTTTTTTCTACTTTTGGAGAAAAAAATTTCACTCAAATAAAGCAAAGCACTAATTTATCACTTGAATATTTAACTTTAGAGCAAATGGCGCAAAAGCTTTCTAAAAATTTTAAGATCATAAAGGCAAAAGAAGAGTTAAAAGAGCTAAAATTTGATGATACTTTAGAGCTTTTTAGACATTTGAAATTAAGCGGGGTAAATGCTTTGAATGAAAAATTTTTCATAAGCAAGGCATTTTTAAAAAACTATGAAAAAGAATTTCAAAATACCTTGACTTATCATCCTTTATTTTTTATGTGTCAAGTTTGTTAAATTTGATAGATATTTTTTTGCTAATTCTTCTCTTAGATAAAGCTTGTTAAAATCACTTATGTCCATACATAAAGCAAAAGCATAAATTTGATGAGTTTTTTTATCTTTTATAAAACCTACGATTTGTCCGTATTTTTCTTTACCCCAGCCTGTTTTTGCAAAAAACTCATATTGATTATTTTCCTTTAATTTAATGATATCAAGCACTTCTTTTTGTATATTTTTAGGATAATCTAGTGCTAAATTTGCTAGTTTAAAAAGTAAAGTAGATTGCTCTTTAGGACTAATTTGCAAAGAATCATCAAGCCAAAATTCATCGATTTTGCTTATTTTTTGATTGCCATAGTTGAGTTTATTTAAGTTTTTTTGCATTTTTTCCAAGCCTATTTTTCTAGCTAGTTCTTTATAAGCAGGAACTTGAGATCTTTGCATAGCTAGGGCTAAATTTGCGTCATTTTTCCAAGAGGGTAAAAATACTTTTTCGCCTTTGTAATGATAAAAAATCTCATTAGTATTTTTCACAACGCCTTCATTGAGTGCGATTAGAGCATTGAAAATTTTAAAAGTAGAGGCAGGTAGAATGCGTTTGTTTGCTTTTGTAAAATCATTACTATAATAATTTTTGCCATCATAAGCTACAAAAACCCCACTTTCATTGTAATCTTTAAAAAGATCTTTTAAATTTTCATTTGCCAAAGCAAAAGAGCAAAAAAGACTAAAAAGCAAAAGTAATTTTTTCAATTTATTTCCTTTTTCATTAAAAAATTTTTTAATTCTTGTTGATCTCTTATAGCAATGTTTTCTTTGATGATTTTAAATCCTGCTTTTAAAAAGAAATTTTTAGCACTAAGGCTAGCAAAAGTATAAATTTCACTATAAGGGTAGTTTTTAAGAGCAAATTCTAACAAAGCTTTGCCATAACCTTGATGAGCATAGTTTGCATGAGCAAAGCAAAGATCGAGCGTTTTTTCTTCTAAATTTATACTTATAAAAGATATGATTTGACCTTTTTCTTCATAAACAAAGCCTAGTTGATTTTGAAATTTTTCCTCCCAAGCTTTTTGGTCTATATTAGTCCATGCATGAATTTGTTCTTTTGTGTAATCATTTTTACAAAGGGTAGATACGCTTTGTTTAAAAAGCTTGATACAAGAAGCTAAGTCTTTTATATCAAGCTTTCTTATCAAGCACTTTCCTTAAAGCCAAAGAAGCTAAAGCAAGTCCAAAAGAGGCTGTCACACCCATAAATGAGCCAAGATCTTTACAATGAGCTTCTTCATCTGAAAATACCACATCAAAATCCCCTTTAAATCCTGATTTTCTAAGCTCATAACGGAATTTTTTAGCTAGGGCATCGCCATGTGTTTTAAATATGCTTGTCGTTTTAATACGCGTTGGATCAAGCTTTCTAGCTCCACCGGTTGATGAGATAAAAATTTGCTTTTTTAAATCAACTAAATTAGCCAAAGCAACCTTAGCAGGTATATCATCAATCGCATCGATGATTAAATCAAACTCACTTAGATCAAAACTTTTTAAAAACTCATCATCGATTTTGCTAACTATACCTTTGGCATTGTAAATGCGTTCAAAAACCTTAGCTTTTTCTATGCCTATATTTTCACTATGAAGTTGGCGGTTTTGATTAGTAGTTTCAAATTTATCCGCATCGATTAATGTTAGATTGCTAAAGCCACTTCTAAAAAGTGCATCAACACAAATTCCACCAACTCCACCTAAACCACAAACTAAAACTTTAGTGTTTTGAATTTTGATAAAATTTTCTTCATTAACAAGCCATTTTATACGCGTGTATCTATCCATTTTTCATCCATTTTTTGAGATTTTTCATTTGTTTATACGCTGTTAGATCAAGCATTATAGGGGTTATTGTGGCATAGCCTTGTTTTAAAAGTGCTATGTCTGAGTCTTTTTCATTTTCATGATCAAGATTAGCAGCAGCTAGCCAGTAGTATTCTACGCCTCTTGGATTTGTATTTGAGTGTGCTTCATAACTATAAATTCTTTTACCTGCTTTGCAAATTTTTAAGCCTTGAAAGGCTGTTTTGCTAGAAGGAAAGTTGATATTTAAAAATTCTTTTTTATCTAAAGGAAAGCCCTTTTCAAAGATATTTTTGACTATTTTTTTAGTAAGCTTTAAAGCAAGTTTATAATCAAGCTCTTTTTGATTATCTTTGTAAAATTGTGATAAAGCAATGGCAGGAATTCCATGAAGCACAGCTTCCATAGCACCTGCGCAAGTTCCTGAGTAGGTTATATCTTCACCTACATTAGCACCTTTATTGATCCCACTTATGACAAGATCAGGCAAACGCTTTTTGTATAAAGCATGCAAAGCTAGATAAACGCAATCTGCAGGCGTGCCATCATCAAGCTTGTAAAATCTTTTACCAACCTTGTGAAATCTCAAAGGTTTGGTTAGTGTTATGGAGTGTGAGCATGCTGATTTTTCACTAGCAGGAGCTACTATGGTAATTTTAGCTTTAAAATGCTTTCTTAGCATTTTAATAAGCTTTTTTAAGCCTTCACTTTCATAACCATCATCGTTTGTTATTAAAATTTCTTTCATATTTTTTCCTTTTTTTAAATTTTAACACAAGTAATACAATATTTTTTATTGCTAAATTGTTTTTTCATTTTTTAAATATTAAAATTATAGTTTTGATTAATTTTTTTAAAGGAAAGAATGATGTCAAAACTTTTACTTTTTAGTGCTTCTGGTTATAAAGATAGTGCGTATTTAAGTCATACTAGAGAATTTATAGATGATTTTTTAAAAGAAAATTCTATGGTAGATGAAGAAATTCTTTTTATACCTTATGCAGGAGTTAGAAGGACTTATGATGCTTATGAGGCTAGGGTAAAAGAAGGCTTGAAAAAAGATAATATCAAATCTTTGCACCATTTTGAAAATTTAAAAGAAGCGATTTTAAATGCAAAGGTTTTTTTAGTAGGTGGTGGCAATAGTTTTATGCTTTTGCATAAATTATATGAAAATGATTTGCTTGAAGTGTTAAAAGAGCGTATTGAAAAAGGGGTTTGTTATATAGGTTGGAGTGCAGGCTCAAACATAGCAGGACTTAGTATAAAAACAACTAATGATATGCCTATTATTATGCCAAAAAGTTTTGATAGTTTAGGGGTTTTTCCTTATCAAATCAACCCACATTTTATTGGTGGGAAAATTCCTGGACACAATGGAGAAAGTAGAGAGGAGCGTTTGGAGGAATTTTTGATAACTAATCCAAAAGACATTGTTTATGCTATACCGGAGGGTTCTGCATTAAAAGTGCAAGATGGTAGCTTAAAAATCATAGGTCATCATGATGTGTTAAAGCTAAGTTATCCTTTTAATGTGGAATATTTAAAAGTTAATCAAACAACTAAAATCTAAAGGAGAAAAATGCAAACTTTTTATCTTTTAGCTGCGATTTTTGGTATTGTGGCTGTGGTTTATTTGCTTATTAAAAAAGTAGAAACAAAAACAGCTTTAATTAGTGTTGGTTTTATTTTATGCTTGATTTCACTTAAGCCCATTGAAGCTTTGAGTGCTTTTACGCATGCTATGGTGCAACCTGCCTTGATTAAGGCAATTTGTGCAAGTATGGGTTTTGCTTTTGTGATGAAAGTGACTAAATGCGATAAACATTTAGTTAAACTACTTACAACACCTTTGAAAAATGTAGGATTTTTCTTAATTCCACTTGCTTTTATGGTGACTTTTTTTATCGCTATAGCTATACCTTCAGCAGCAGGATGTTCAGCAGCAGTTGGTGCGACTTTAATACCGCTTTTAATGGCTTCGGGTATAAAGCCTGCCATGGCAGCAGCAACAGTGCTTTGTGGAACTATAGGAGGAATTTTAAGTCCAGGTGTATCACATACTGCTTTGATTTCAGAAATTTCAGGGAAAAATATACAAGAAATTGTTTTAACTCAAACTCCAAATGCATTAACAGCAGGGGTGATAGTGATGATTTCTTTGATGATTATGGCGGTGGTTTTTAAAGATTATCAAAAAGGACAAGTTTTTGAAGTGGCAAATCAAAACAAGACTGAAGATAATATTGAAAAAGTAAATGTATTTTATGCACTTATGCCTTTAGTGCCTTTAATTGTGCTAATTATAGGTGCAAGTCCTTTAAATGATTATGAGTTTTTAACATGGACAAAACAAGTTGGAGTTGCCGAAGCTATGCTTTTAGGGGCGATTATAGCTTTAGTAGTAACTATGAGTAAGCCCGATAGTATTTTTAAAGAGTTTTTTAATGGTATGGGAAAATCTTATGCAGAGATTATAGGGATTATCATAGCTGCTAGTGTTTTTGTTGCGGGTTTGAAAGCATGCGGGGTGATTGATATCATCATAGAATGGCTTAAAAATGAACAACATTATGTGCGTTTTGGTGGAACTTTTATACCATTTTTAATGGCTATGGTTACAGGTAGTGGTGATGCTGCTGCTATGGCATTTAACAAGGCTGTAACTATTCATGCTCAAGATCTTGGTTTTGATCAAGTTAAACTTGGTACTGCAGTGGCAATGTCAGCAGTGCTTGGAAGATACCTTTCGCCTATTTTGGGAGCTTGTATTATCGTTTCAGCTATAGCAGGGGTTAGTCCTTTAGAAATTGTTAAAAGAACTGCTTTAGGTTGTGTTATTTCAGTAGTTGTAATTGCTTTTGTGTTGTTGTAAATTTAAGCCTTTTAAGGCTTAAATTTATTTTGCAGCTAGGATGATGATTTCTTGTATAACTTTGCTTGCTGCTTTTAAAGATTTAACAGGTAAATACTCATAAATAGAATGAAAATTATGTGCTCCGGTAAAGATATTTGGACAAGGTAAGCCTTTTTCTGAAAGCACTGCTCCATCATATCCTCCACGCATAGGAATGATTTTAGTTTTGATATTTAAATTTTTATAAGCTTGCAAAGCAAGTTTAATAGGCAAAGATTCGGTTGTTTTTAGACTATTAAAGACATTTTTATAACGATCATTGAGTTTAATGTTAATTCTTTCTTCTCCGTATAGCTTTTTAAAACTATTGCTTAAATCTTGCAAAAATTGCATTCTTTGTTTGTATTTTTCATCATCAAATTCTCTAATATCTATTTTTAAAATAGTTTTAGCGCTATTTCCTTTGAGTTCTTTAACCCAAAAATATCCTTCTTTGTTTTCTGTATATTCAGGTGCTTCACCATTTGGAAGCATAGAGATAAATTTATGTGCTAAAAGTAAAGAATTAACTAATTTTCCTTTGGCGCTCATAGGATGAGCAGATTTTCCTATAAATTCTACTTCACAATCTCCTGCATTCCAATTTTCATAAATAAACTCTCCTATCTCACAACAATCTAAACAATATCCAAAGTCAGCATTAATTTCTTTTATATCAAAAGCTTTTGCCCCTCTTAAACCTTGTTCTTCATCAGGTAAAAAGCAAGCATAAATATCACCATGTCTAATATCAGGATTTTTAACAAAAAACTCAAGCATATCCATAATAGCTGCAATAGCTGCTTTATCATCAGCTCCAAGCAAACTTGTGCCATCAGTGTGGATAATATCATCTCCTATGTAGTTTTTAAGTTCTTTAAATTCACTTTCTTTTAAATAAAGATCTAAGTTTTTATTTAAGCATATATCCCCACCTTGATACTTAGTAATTTGTGCTTTGGTATCGTTAGTTTGCTCCATACTTGTATCTAAATGCGCGAAAAAAGCTATTTTAGGAGCATTTGGAGTGTTTGCTGGCAAAAGAGCTGTGGTAATGGTGTTTTCTCTTCTTTTGATGTCTTTTAAACCTAACTCTTGTAGTTCTTTTTCGAGTAATTTTGCAAGCTCCATTTGATTGAGACTTGATGGCATAATACCCTTAGCGCCATTTTCTCTACTTGTAGTGGTGTTAATTTTAGTGTAGTTTATAAACCTTTGAACAATATCCATAATTTCCCCTTTTTTTGTACCAAAAATTAATAAATTATAACAATTCATTTTTTAAATATTTTATAAAGTCAAGAAAAAATTATTAAATGATATTTTATATCAAAATTTATTTTAAATTATGGTAATATATAAAATTAAATTGAGGAGTAAAAATGCAAAAAGTTAAATTTATAATGATTCTAAGTATATTGATAACATTCTTTATAGGATGCTCTTCTAAAGAGCAATTTAATCCTTTAGGGCGTTCTTTGGGTGTAGTGAATGATAGTGATCCTTTGAATATAGGTAAAAATCCAACACCACCTGCAAAACAAAAAGAAGTATCTTTGGTAGAAGGGAAGAAATTTCCAGCCATACCGCTTGAGCCACCACTTATAAAAACGAATACTTTTAAGGGAGATAACCCTATAAAAGGACCTTTACCAAGATTAACATCAAATGGGTCTTTTAGTCAGACTTCAGTATTTGAAAACCGTGGTTTTCCAAGCGATTTTGTTACTATTATGAGCCCAAATGGTGCTGTTTTAACTGTGTGGGCTTTAAATCCAGGAAATTGGATTTGGGGTTATAGTTTATATAATAGTAGACCTTTTGGAGATGCAAGAGTGTGGCAGCTTATAGAATTTCCAGATGACATGGTTATGATAAAGAATGCAAAAACAAATACATGTTTAAATGCATATGGTAACGGTATTGTGCATTATCCATGTGATCAAAGTAATTATGCTCAGTTTTGGAAGCTTTTTCCTATGAATAATGGTTCCTTTCAGATTCAAAATTTTGCAACACAAAAGTGTATTCAAAATTCAATTGGGGATGTTATGAGGGATTATCGTTTAAGTTATTTTGGAATTTTTTTAACAAACTGTCTACGCTCTAAAGAAAAAAATTTAGACAGACAATGGTATATTACAGCTCCAGCTTTTACTGCTAAGACGCCTTATATGAAAAAGTAAAGGAAGAAAATGAAAAAAATATCAATATTGCTATTTAGTATAAGTTTGCTTTTTGCAAATTTGGACGATTATAATGTAGGCACTTGGAATTTACAAGGATCTTCAGCTGCAACAGAAAGTAAATGGAATATAAGTATTAGGCAGCTTATAAGTGGGGATAATCCTTTGGATATATTAGCTGTCCAAGAAGCGGGAGTTTTACCTTCTACTGCAATGATGACTTCAAGACAAGTTCAACCCGCTGGAGTTGGAATTCCTATACATGAGTATGAGTGGAATTTAGGTTCTTTGAGTCGACCAAATTCTGTTTTTATTTATTATTCTAGGATTGATGTTGGAGCAAATCGTGTAAATATGGCTATTGTAAGTAGAAGGCAGGCTGATGAGGTTATTGTGTTGCCTCCCCCAACAGTAGCATCAAGACCAATTATAGGAATTCGTATAGGTAATGATGTATTTTTTAGTATACATGCTTTAGCAAGAGGGGGTAACGATGCAGGAGCTATTGTAGCTGCTGTGGATATGTATTTTAGAAATATGCCGCAAATTAACTGGATGATTTTAGGAGACTTTAACAGAAATCCAGCCGCTCTTGCTTCTTTACTTGATCCTGATTTGATGTCTAGAATCAATTTTGTTTCTCCTCCATCATCAACTCAGACAAGCGGTAATGTGATTGATTATGCAGTAACTGGAAATTCAAACAGAGGTTCTATATATACACCACCTCCTTTTATTGCTGTTTTAGCATTGGCTGGACTTAGAAGTTTTTTGGCTTCAGATCATTTTCCAGTAAATTTTAGAAGATTTTAAAAAAGGAGACATGATGAAAAAGAAATTATTTTTACTGCTTTTTTATTTTTGTTTTTGTTTTGGACTTGAACCATCAAAAGGAGATTTGCCAGATTTTACCCCGATGTTTGCCATAAGATCTCTTGAGACAGGAATTTCATTAAGTCCTTTTAGAAACACATCTGAAAGATTAGAAGATCAAAATTGGCTTTTAAGAGAAATTATACTTAGTGATGAGCTTAAGAAAAAAGATACCCTAGCTGATAAATTACCGTTTGGTTATGTGCAGTTTGTTAATCCGTTAAACGAGGATTTATGTTTGGCTATTTTAGAGAGTGGTTTTTTTGGAGGTAAGTCTTGTAAGCAAGACCTAGAAGATGGAAAATTGGAAACTATTTTTTCTATCATGCCTACAACTACTTCAGCTGTTCAAATTCGTTCTTTGGTACTTGGAGGGACAGAGTGTATGGTTATCGTACGTAACCCTCAACTTGCTCTAGAAGATCGTTTCGGTATACAACAATGTACTCTTGATGATCCTGCGTTATTTTTAGAGCTTTACGAGCTGATGTTTTTCACTCCTGCTATTATTGAAGCAGCTCCTCTATATTAATTTTTACCCGCTTTTGCGGGTTTAAACTATGAGCTAAAATTTGTTAGAATATTTTTTTACATTGATATTATTAAGGTAAGTTAATGAAAACCTTTTTAGTTTGCGCCCTAGAGCCTTCAGCAAATTTGCATTTAAAAGAAATTTTAAAAGCTTACAAAAACGAGTATAAAGAATTTGATTTAGTGGGAATCTATGATGAGAGTTTGTGCAAAGAATTTAGTCTAAATTCCAAGCCACTTTATAGTTCACATGAGTTTAGTGCCATGGGTTTTATAGAGGTTTTGCCACTCATTTTCAAAGCCAAAAAAGCTATAAAAGAGTTAGTAAATTTAAGTCTTACTCAAAAAATTGATGCGATTTTATGTATAGATTCTCCTGCTTTTAATATACCTTTTGCAAAGGCTTTAAAAAAAGCAAATTCTAAAGTAAAAAGAATTTATTATATCTTACCTCAAGTTTGGGCGTGGAAAAAAGGTCGCATACCTATCATAGAAAGTCATTTTGATGTGCTAGCTTCTATCTTGCCTTTTGATAGTGAGTTTTTTAGCAAAAGCACTTATGTAGGACATCCGCTTTTAGATGAGATAAAAGAATTTAAAAATCAAGAAGATATAAATTCTATACTTTCAAAAAATGATGATGAAAAAGCAATCGCTTTCTTGCCAGGCTCAAGAAAAAGTGAAATAAAGCGTTTAATGCCTATTTTTAGAGAATTAAGCACTAAATTTAAAGGTAAAAAAATCCTTTGTGTGCCTGAGTTTAATCTAAAAAGACTAGAAATTTATAGGGATGTGAGTAATTTTGAAATTCAAAGCAATACCCCAAAAGTGCTAAAAAATGCTGATTTTGCTTTTATTTGTAGTGGCACAGCTACACTTGAAGCAGCTTTGGTCGGCACGCCTTTTGTGCTTGCTTATAAAGCTAAAGCTATTGATGTATTTATCGCAAGATGTTTTGTAAAACTTAAACACATAGGCCTTGCAAATATCTTTTTGGATTTTGCAGGAAAAAGCGAGCTTAATCCTGAATTTTTACAAGAGCAAGTGAATGTGGAAAATTTATATCAAGCTTATCTTAAATACGATTATAAGGCATTTTTTGATAAAGTAGATTTTTTAAAAGAATATTTGCAATTTGCAAGTGCAAAAAATTTAGCTAAAATACTTTATGAAATCAAATAAGGATAAATCATGCAAAAAGAACCTATGAGTAAATACGGTTATGAGAAATTAGAAAAAGAATTAGAACATTTAAAGAAAGTTGAACGTCCAAAAGTAGTAGAAGAAATAGACATAGCAAGAAGCCATGGGGATTTAAAAGAAAATGCAGAATATCACGCAGCTAGAGAAAAACAAGCTTTTATAGAAGGTAAGATAGCTGAACTTGGGGATTTGATCTCAAGAGCGCAAATCATCGATCCATCTTCTTATGAGCATGATAGTGTGAAATTTGGCTCAACTGTTGTGGTGGAAGATTTAGAAAGTGAAAAGCAAAGCACTTATACTTTGGTAGGGGTAAATGAGGGAAATTTAGAAAAAGGTTATATTTCCATTAGTTCGCCTATTGCTAAAGCAATGCTTGGTAAAAAAGAGGGCGATGATTTTAAAGTGCGTTTACCAAAAGGCGAGAGTGAATTTGAAATCATTTCTATAGAATACAAAGCTTTGGAATTTTAATTTTTGCAAAAAATAATTATAAAAGAAAATGCTATTTTCATCGCTGATGCGCATGAAAATGAGAATAGGCGTGGTTTTTGGGAGTTTTTACAAGCCTTAAAAGATAAAAAAATTCAAGCCCCGCAGCTTTTTTTAATGGGTGATATTTTTGATCTTTTAATTTATGAAGTAAAAGCTACTCATGGTTTTGCAAAAGCTTATATAGACTTACTTGAAGAGCTTGCTGATGAGATTGAAATCATTTATTTAGAAGGTAATCATGATTTTAATTTGGCTAAATTTTTTAAAAAAGTGAAGGTTTTTAGTATAAAACAGCAACCTTTACTTTGCGAATTTCAAGATAAAACCTTAGTAAAATTAGCCCATGGAGATATTTTTTTAAAACCTTTTTTGCAATTTTGCTTAAAAAGTTTAAGAAATCATTATCTGCTATTTTTTTTAAATTTTTTAAATATTATTAGTAAAGAAAAAATAACTCAAAAAATTCTAAAAAATCAAAACGAAAAACAACTTATTAGAAAAATTCCTCATTTTTCTACCTTGATAAAAGAGCGTTTAAAGCACTATAATATAGGTTTTATGATAGAAGGTCATTATCATCAAGATGTGTTTTTAGAATACGAAAATATAAAATATTTAAATTTAGCTACTTTTGCATACAAGGAAAGTTTTTTTGTAGTAAAATATGAGCCAGAAATCAGATTTCACAAAATAGAACTTAAGGAGGCATAATGTTTGATGAGAATGTCGTTAAAACAGGTTCAAATGAAATGGAACTTGTTGATTTTCGCATCTTTAAGCAAGGCCACGATAAAGTCTATGAGGGAATTTATGGTGTAAATGTTTCTAAGGTTAGAGAAATCATTAAAATTCCTTTTTTGACTGAAATTCCAGGGGTACCTGACTATGTGGAAGGTATTTTCGATCTTCGTGGTGTGGTGATTCCTGTAATCAACCTAGCAAAATGGATGCAAATTCAAGAACCAGAAATGACAAATATAAAACCTAGAGTTATTATTACTGAATTTAGTAATGTATTGATTGGTTTTATAGTGCATGAAGCAAAAAGAATTCGTAGAATTAATTGGAAAAATATTGAACCAGCTACTTTTGCTTCAAGTGCAGGTAGTTTGGATAAGAGTAAAATTACAGGTGTAACTAAGATTGAAGGTGATGAAGTTTTGCTCATTTTAGACTTAGAGAGTATTGTGCAAGAGCTTGGAATTTATACTCCACAAACTGATATTGAAGATGATAAAATTCAAAAAATTGAAGGTATAGCTTTAGCACTTGATGACAGTTCTACTGCAAGAAAACTTGTTAAAGATTTGCTTAATAAAATCGGCTTAAAAGTTGTAGAAGCAAAAGATGGGGTTGAAGGTTTACAAAAGCTTCAAGAGTTATATGGGGCATATAGTGATGATTTAAATAAACATCTAAAAATCATCGTAAGTGATGTTGAAATGCCTCAAATGGACGGTTTCCACTTTGCAGCTAAAGTAAGAGAAGATGAGAGATTTAAAAATATTCCTATAGTATTTAACTCTTCTTTATCAAATGAGTTTATGAGTGATAAAGGTGTTAAAGAAGCAGGTGGAGAGGGATATTTGGTTAAATTTAACGCAAGCGATTTCTTTGCTGAAATTTCTCGTGTTATTAAAAAACATGAAAAAGGTGAGGAGTAAAAATGGAAGATATTCAAGAAATACTTGAGGATTTTTTAGTTGAAGCCTTTGAACTAGTTGAGCAAATTGACCATGATTTGGTTGAATTAGAAGCAAATCCTGAAGACTTAGAACTATTAAATAGAATTTTCCGTGTCGCACATACTGTTAAAGGTTCATCAAGCTTTTTAAATTTTGATATTTTAACAAAACTTACTCATCATATGGAAGATGTTTTAAATAAAGCAAGACATAATGAGCTTAAAATTACTCCTGAAATAATGGATGTGGTTTTAGAGTCTATTGATATGATGAAAACCTTGTTAAATTCTATCAGAGATAATGGAAATGATACAGCAATAGGACTCGACATAGCTCCAATTTGTACAAGATTAACCGCTATTTCAGAGGGTGAAAGTTTAGAGTCTGTTGTTCCGGCTAAAACTGAAGAAGTAAAAGAAGAGCCAAAGGTGGTTGAAGAACCTGAAGTTGATGTAAATAAACTTAGTGATGATGAGGTTGAAGCTGAAATTGAAAGACTTTTAAAAGTAAGAAAAGCTGAAGATCAAGCAAGACGTGCTGAAAAGAAAAAAACACAAGAATCTAATCCGACTTCGAGCAAACCAGTTACTCAAACACAAAATGTAACTGCAGAGAAAAAAGTTCCTGCGACAGGTGGTGCAAGTAGTAGTGCAAGTATGGATCAAACAATTAGGGTTGAAGTTAAAAGACTTGATCATTTGATGAATTTAATTGGTGAGCTTGTATTAGGCAAAAATCGTTTATTGAAAATTTATGATGATGTTGAAGAAAGATATGATGGGGAAAAATTCTTAGAAGAATTAAATCAAGTAGTATCTCAACTTAGTATTGTCACTACAGATATTCAACTTGCGGTTATGAAAACAAGAATGCAACCTATTGCAAAAGTATTCAATAAATTCCCAAGAGTTGTACGTGATTTAGGTCGTGAGCTTGGTAAACAAATGGAGCTTGAAATTTCAGGAGAAGAAACTGAGCTTGATAAGTCTATTGTGGAAGAAATTGGCGATCCTATTATGCATATGATCAGAAATTCATGCGATCATGGTATAGAGGATCCAGCAACGCGTGTCGCTAATGGCAAACCAGAAAAAGGAACGGTTAATCTTAAGGCATATAATGAAGGAAATCATATTGTAGTAGAGATTGCTGATGATGGTAAAGGTTTGGATGCTGATGTACTAAAAGCAAAAGCTATAGAGAAGAATTTAATCACAGAACGTGAAGCTGATCAAATGACAGATAAAGAAGCGTTTGCATTGATTTTTAAACCGGGTTTTTCAACTGCGAAAAAAATTACCAATGTTTCAGGTCGTGGCGTTGGAATGGATGTTGTTAAAACTAATATTGAAAAGCTAAATGGTGTGATTGAAATCGACAGTGAGCTTGGAAAAGGCACTGTGATGAAGCTTAAAATTCCACTTACTTTGGCAATTATCCAATCGTTACTTGTGGGTACACAAGAAGAATTTTATGCTATTCCACTTGCAAGCGTTCTTGAAACAGTTAGAGTGCCAATTGATGATATTTATACTATTGAAGGTAAAAATGTATTGCGTTTAAGAGATGAGGTTTTATCTTTAGTAAGACTTTCAGATGTTTTTGGTGTAAAACAAGTACTTGAAAACACTGATCAAACTTATGTAGTTGTTATCGGCGTAGCAGAAAGCAAACTTGGCATTATAGTGGATACTTTAGTAGGTCAAGAAGAGATTGTTATTAAATCTATGGGTGAGTATTTACAAAACATTCAAGGTATAGCAGGAGCAACTATTCGCGGTGATGGTAGAGTTACTTTGATTATTGATGTTGCTGCTATGATGGATATAGCTAAAGAAATCAAAGTAGATATTAAAGCACAAATCGAATCACAATCTAAAAAGACTACTAAAGAAAAACCAAGTGATTATACAGTGCTTATAGTGGATGATTCTAAAATGGATAGAAATATCATGCAAAAATCATTAGAGCCATTAGGTGTAAGCATTATAGAAGCAACTAATGGTGTTGAAGCATTAAATACAATTAAATCAGGCGAGCATGATATTGATGCAGTGTTGATTGATATTGAAATGCCAAGAATGGATGGTTATACCTTAGCAGGTGAAATTAGAAAGTATTCTAAATATAAAAACCTTCCACTTGTTGCAGTAACTTCAAGAACTAGTAAATCAGACCGCTTAAGAGGTGTGGAAGTAGGAATGACTGAGTATATTACTAAGCCTTACTCTCCAGAGTACTTAGAAAATGTAGTTAGAAAAAATTTAAAACTAGGATAAGAAGATGAATGATAAATTAAGCCAGGTTTTGCAAAAACAACAAGCACAAATTGCAGAACCTGATGTAGATAAAGAAGAGGATATTATTCAGCTTGTTGGTTTTGTGGTAGGAGATGAGGAATATGCTATTCCTATTCTTAATATCCAAGAAATTATTAAACCTATAGAATATACTAGGGTTCCAAGTGTGCCTGATTATGTTTTAGGTGTGTTTAATATGAGGGGTAATGTTATGCCTTTGATTGATCTTGCAAAAAGATTTAATCAAGGTAGTTCTAAAATGACACCTCAAACAAGATATATTGTTTTAAAAGGTATGGCAAATGGCAATCAAACTCCTGCAGGTAATGCGGGTTTCGTGATAGATAGATTAACAGAGGCTATCAAAATTCACAGAAGCAGAATTGATCCACCACCTGAAACTTTACTAAAAGAAAAAGGTATGATTTTTGGTATAGGTAAAAGAGAAGAAAATATCTTGACTATATTAAAAGCTGAAGCTTTATTAAAGCGTGAGTTTTAATGATAAAGCTTTGTGCCTTTGACTTCGATTCTACGCTAATGGATGGAGAAACCATCGATATTTTAGCGCAAGAGTATAATGTTGGTGATGCTGTAAAAGCAATCACCAACAAAGCAATGAATGGTGAGCTTGATTTTTTTGAAAGCTTGAGTGCTAGAGTAGCCTTGCTTGAGGGAATGCCTATTGATCAAGTAAGAAAGTGCTGTGAAAATTTACCCTTGATGAATGGCGCTAAAGAATTATGCGAGTATTTAAAAAATAAAAACATAAAAATAATTGTTTTTAGTGGCGGGTTTCATGAAGGAATTGACTTAATACAAGATAAACTTCATTTTGATTTTGGTTTTGCTAACTTTTTGCATAGTAAAAATGGTATGTTAACAGGAAAAGTTTGCGGAGAAATTATGTTCAATAACTCAAAAGGTATTATACTACAAAGACTTAAGAAATTTTTAAATTTAAAAACAGAAGAAATTATGTGTGTGGGTGATGGAGCTAATGATATTTCTATGTTTAAAGAGTGTGGATTAAAAATAGCTTTTTGTGCCAAAGAAATTTTAAGATCCCATGCAGATATTTGTATAGATAAAAAAGATTTGAAAGAAATAATAAAGGTAATACAATGAAAAAATTTTCACTATGGTGTGATTTTATAGAAAATGAATTTTTAGAAAATGAATTTTTAGATTTAATATACTCAAGAACAATCAACGGTGCTACTTCAAATCCTGCTATTTTTAAAAATGCGATTTTAAACTCAGCTATTTATAAAGAAAAAATCAAAAAATCAAATCTTAAAGATAAAAAAGCTTTATATGAGTATCTTGCGGTAGAAGATATAGCTAAGGCCGCAGATAAATTAGCTATTAATTATTATGAAAATAATGATGGTTTTATTAGTATTGAAATTGACCCAAGATTAAAAGATAATACTAGCTCATCTTTGGCTGAGGCAAAAAGATTATACACGCAAATTTCAAAAGAAAATGTAATGATGAAAATTCCTGCCACAGAAGCTTCTTATGAAGTAATGCAAGAATTAATGAAAAATGGTATTAGTGTCAATGCGACTTTGATTTTTGATTTTGAGCAAGCTAAAAAATGCTTTGAAGCTTTAAATTTGGGTTTAAAAGAATTTAGAAAAAATAATACTGCAGCCAAAAAAGAACCTCAAGCAGTTATTAGTATTTTTGTAAGCCGTTTTGATAGATTATTAAATAATCAAGTTTTAGATAAAAATTATATAGGAATTCTCACTGCAACTAAGGCTTATAATTATATCATTAAACAAAATGAAGCAAATATTAGAGCTTTATTTGCAAGTACGGGTGTTAAAGGTAATGATTTAGAAAAAGATTATTATATTAAAGAATTACTCTATGATAAAGCTATTAATACTGCACCGCTAGATGCTATCAAAGCTTTTAAAGGTAAGCAAATCGTATTTAAAGAGCCTTTAAAAGATGAGTGTATAGAGAAAAAATTAAATGCAAATATTTCAAAAGATACTTTAAGCAAAGCTTGTAAAGATTTACTTGACGATGGTTTAGAGCAATTTTGCATAGCTTATGAAGATATTTTAAAATCTTTATAAACTTATTTAGCTATAATTAGCGTTTATTTTTTTAGAAAGGAAACAGATGTTAGAAGGTATCGTTAGAGAGAGTATCGGTAGAAAAGCTGCTAAAGCTTTAAAAAGAGATGGTTATCTAATCGCAAACATCTACGGAAAAGGATTAGAAAACATCAATGCTGCTTTTAAAGTAAATGAATTTATTAAAGAAGTACGCAAAAAAACTACTTTAGCTTTTGATGTAAAAGTAGCAGACAAAGTATTAAATGTTGTGGTAGTTGATTATCAAAAAGATCCTGTAACTGCAGAATTAAAACACGTAGATTTAAAAGTAGCACAAAAAGGTGTTGTTTCTAAATATATGGTTCCTATAAAAATCGTAGGAACGGCTATGGGTCTTAAAAATAAAGGTGTTTTAATCCAATCAAAAAGAAGATTGAAAGTAAAATGTGCAGCTGAAAACTTACCAAATTATTTTGAATTAGATGTAACTAAACTTGATGTTGGTGATGCACTTTTAATCCGCGATGTGGTTGTACCTGAGGGTGTAACTATGGTTGATGCTGATAGAGTAGCTGTAGTTGGCGTAGAAAAAGCAAGATAAAATGACCTTAGTCGTAGGACTTGGTAATATAGGAGAACAATACACCCAAACCCGTCATAATGTAGGGTTTATGCTAATTGACTTAATTTTGAAAGATTTGCAAACAACAAAACTTTCAAATGCTAAATTTAAAGGAGAGCTTTTTAAAAGCTCTTCTACTCTTTTTTTAAAACCTTCCACTTATATGAATTTATCCGGAGAAAGCGTAAAAGCTGTTAGTGAATACTATAAATGTGATAGAATTATTGTAATCCATGATGATATAGATTTAAATTTAGGTGCTTTGAAATTTAAAATAGGTGGATCAAGTGGTGGACATAATGGACTTAAAAGTATAGATAATCTTTGTGGTAATGCTTATGAGAGAGTACGTATAGGAGTAGGAAAAGGACAAGATGTAATTTCTCATGTTTTGGGGAAATTTAAACAAGAAGAGCAAGAAAGTTTAACTAAGGTTTTAGAACGTAGTAAAAAAGCCTTACTTGAGCTTTTAAATTCTGATATAGAAAAAATCGCTTCAAAATATTCTTTAAAAAGTTAAACGATGAGTATATTTTTTCGCTATATTTCATCTTTGTATTTAAAATCATTTTTTATTTTATTTTTTTCTTTGACTTTTTTCTTTGTAGCGATTGATTTTTTGCTCAATTTCAATAGACTACCAAAAAGTGCAAATTTAGAGCTTTTGTATATATTTTTCTTAACATGCTCAGCAGCTTCTTATATACTACCTTTAGCTATAGTCCTTGCTTTGGTTTTATGTATTTTTAATATGATACGCTCGAATGAATTTGTTAGCTTATATGCTTTGGGTTTAAGTAAAAATCAAGTGATTTTTTATCCTTTTTTATGGGCTATGTTTTTTTGTTGTGTTTATGTAGGACTTAATTTTAGCTCCTTTGCTTATGCAGATGAATATAAAAGTAATATTCTTAAGCGTGGCGTTGTAGATAGAGAGGGTGGGGAAGTTTTGATTAAATATAATGATAAATTTATTTATATACAAAAAACAAGTTCTCAAACCCTATATAATGTAAAAATCTTTGATGTAAAAAATTTAGACATTCAAAGCATAATCCACGCAAAAACTGCTAAATTTAATGGAGATTCTTGGGATTTAAATGATGCTAAAGCTACTAATGTACCACAAAATTTGATTGTTTCAAAAGAGGGTTTAAGTATAGAAGAATTTAAAAATATTAAAGGTTTAGAAGACTTTTCTCCAAAAATTTTAGAAAGAATTTCTTTAGTAGAGAGTAATCCTTCTTATTCTATTTTAGACGCACTAGAAAGTATGGTGATTTTTGCAAAACAAAATATTTCTACTAATACACTTAGAACAAGTTTATATTCTTTAATTCTTACACCATTTTTTGCCCCATTTTTGATGCTTATTGTGTATTATTATTTTCCTTTAATTGCAAGATTTTTTAATCTCGCACTTTTAGCTTTTGTGTTTTTTGTGTGCATACTTTTAGTTTGGGGTTTATTGTTTTTATTAACAAGATTGAGTGAAAATGAAATTTTACTTCCAGAGCTTGGTATAATGCTACCAGTATTTATTTTAATGAGTATAGGAAGTTTTTATTATTTTAAACACAAATAACTACAAGTGAGGTTTTTATGGATTATTTAAAACTAGCAAAAGAATATAACACACCATTTTATATTTATGATTTTGATAAAATCAAAGAACGTTTTACAATGTTAAAAGATGCATTCAAAGCAAGAAAATCACAAATTTTTTATGCAGTTAAAGCAAATTCTAATTTAAGTGTTTTAAAACTTTTAGCTTCTTTAGATAGTGGGTTTGATTGTGTTAGTGCAGGCGAGATTTATAGAGCTTTAAAAGCAGGAGCTAAAAATTATAAAATTATTTTTAGCGGGGTAGGTAAAAGTGCTGATGAGTTAAAATATGCTTTAGAGCAAAACATACTTTATGTAAATTTAGAAAGCTACGAAGAAATGCTTCTTTTAGAACAAATTGCTAAAGAAAATCAAAAAATAGCTCGTATAAGCATAAGAGTAAATCCAAATGTAGATGCTAAAACACATCCTTATATTTCTACAGGTTTGCATGAAAATAAATTTGGTGTAGATATAGAAAGTGCTAAAAAAATGTATCTTTATGCTAAAAACTCACAATTTTTAGAGCCAGTTGGTGTGCATTTTCACATAGGCTCTCAAATTCTTGATATAAGCAGTATTCATGAAGCTTCAGTGATTGTTGCAAAATTAGTAAAAGAACTTTTAGCTTTAAAAATTAATATTAAATTCTTTGATATAGGCGGGGGTTTAGGAGTTTGTTATAAAGATGAACAAGAACCAAATTTATATGATTATGCTCAAGGAATTTTAGCAAGTTTGCAAGGTCTTGATGTGTGTATAGGTATGGAACCTGGTAGGTTTTTGGTAGCAAATGCAGGCGAGTTTGTTGCTAAAGTTTTGTATGAAAAATTTAATGATAAAAAGCGTTTTGTGATTGTTGATGGAGCGATGAATGATTTATTGCGTCCAAGTTTATATAGTGCTTATCATGAAATCAAGCTTTTGAGTGAAAATAAAGAAGAAAGCCTTTGTGATATTGTTGGCGGGGTTTGTGAGAGTGGAGATTTTTTAGCTAAAGATAGAAAATTAGCTAAAACAAAAGCAGGAGATTTAATCATAGTTAAAAGCGCAGGTGCGTATGGTTTTAGCATGAGTAGTAATTATAATACTCGTAATAGAGTATGTGAGCTAGCTTGTGAAAACGGCACAGTAAAAATGATTAGAAAAAGAGAAAGTTATGAGGATCAAATTGCTTTAGAACTTGATTTTTTAAAGGATTGAAATGTTATTTTTAGATGTTCAAGGGACTTTGATTTCAGATTATGATAAAAGTCCTATAAATGGTGCTTTAGAACTCATTCAATCTTTAAATAAAGAAAAAATTCCTTATGTGATTATTACTAATAATACCAAAAAATTAGACTTTTTAAATTATTTGCAAAATTTGGGTTTTGAAATTAATGAAAAAGTTTATATTGATCCTTTTTGTGTTTTAAAAGATCATTTAAAGCCTTGTAAAATAGCAGCTTTTGGAGCAAAAGAATTTTTAGATTCACTTCAAGAGTTAGGCTATGAGCTTGATTATAAAAACCCAAAAGCATTTTTAGTAGCAAGTTATGATGATTTTAAATTTCAAGATTTTGCTAGTATGATAGAGTATCTTAAAAATGGTGTGCAAGCTATAGCAATGCATGAAAGTAGTATTTATAAGAAAAACTCAAGGCTTTATCCAGGTGTTGGAAGTATCATGTCTATGCTTAAAAATGCATGCGAGTTTGATTATAAAGTGATAGGAAAACCTAGTAAGGCTTTTTATGAAAGTGCTTTAAATTTATTAAAACAGCAAGATTATAATGCAAGCTTTGAAAAGACTTTAATCATCAGTGATGATTTTAAAGGTGATTTGCTTGGTGCTTATGAGCTTGGCATGCAAACAGCCTTAGTTTTAAGCGGTAAAATTTCTAACACTCAAGGTCTTGATACAACTAAACTTAATTTTGTATATGATAGTATTAAGGATTACTACATATCGAGGTTTAAATGAAAGAGATAGAAAAATTACGTAATAAAATCGATACTATCGATGATAAAATTTTGGCTTTACTTAATGAAAGAATGCTTCATGTTAAAGATATAGGAGTTATTAAGCAAAATTTAGGTGGGAGTATTTATAGACCTGAGCGTGAAAGAGCTATTATAAATAGACTTAAAAATTATAATCATGGTTTATTAGATCAAAATGCAATAGAAGCAATTTATCAAGAAATTTTTGCTGTATCAAGAAATTTAGAAATGCCTCAAAGCATAGCTTATTTAGGACCTGAGGGAAGCTATACACATCAAGTAGCAAGAACGCGTTTTGGTGCTATGAGTCGTTATATTCCGCTTGCAAATATAGAAGATGTTTTTAAAGAATTAGCTCACAAAGAAGCAAAATATGGAGTAGTACCTATAGAAAATAATACAGCAGGTGCAGTGGGTGTGACGCTTGATTGTCTTGGAAAATATGAAGATGTAAAAATTTTTGCTGAAATTTATATGGATATTCATCATTCTTTTGTAAGTATGAGTGAAAATTTAAAAGATATTAAACGCATATATTCTCATCCACAAGGCTATAATCAATGTAGAAATTTTTTAGAAAGTCATGATTTAAGTGAAGTAGAATTTGTAGCAAGTAAATCCACAGCTCATGCAGCTTACTTAGCTTCGCAAGATGTTACTTCAGCTGCGATTTGCTCTAAGATTGCAGCAAAACTTTATAATGTACCTATATTATTTGAAACGATTGAGGATAATTTGGCAAATCGTACTAGGTTTTTGATTTTAAGTGATATAAAAATACCTCAAATGCCTCATTGTAAAACTTCTATCTTAGCACTTGCTGCACACAAACCAGGTGGGCTTAGCGATTTATTGTATGAGTTTAAAAAAGAAGGGATAAATTTAACAAAACTTGAATCACGCCCTATAAAAACAAGAGAATTTGTGCATAGTTTTTATATAGATTTTGAAGGACATATTGATGATGAAAATGTCCAAAGAGTATTAAAAAAAGCCGAGCATATAAAATGGCTTGGATCATATTTATCAGGAGAAAGCAATGAAATTTAATCCTTTTTTAGAAGCTATTAAAACTTATGAAAGTGGTAAGGATATAGATTTAATTGCTAAAGAATATGGTTTAAAAGAAGTTATTAAATTAGCGAGTAATGAAAATCCTTATGGTACAAGTAAAAAAGCTAAAGAAGCCATCATAAATAATGCACATTTAGCTCATTTGTATCCTGATGATACTATGAGTGAATTAAAACAAGCTTTAGCACAAAAATATGATATTTTAAAAGAAAATCTCATCATAGGTAGTGGGAGTGATCAAATCATAGAATATATAGTACACGCAAAACTTGATCATTCTAAGGCTTATTTGCAATGTGGGGTTAGCTTTGCTATGTATGAAATTTATGCAAAACAATTAGGAGTTAAGGTTTATAAAACCCCAAGTTTAACCCATGATTTAAATGAGTTGCATGAGTTATATCAAAAGCATAAAAATGAAATCAAAGTAATCTTTTTATGCTTGCCCAATAATCCTTTAGGTGAGTGTTTGGATGCAAGTGCGGTTTTTGAGTTTTTAGAAAAAATTGATGAAGATTGTTTGGTGGCCATTGATGGAGCTTATAATGAATTTGCTTCATTTAAAGATAGCAAAAAGCATATTAATCCTAAAGAATTAATCCATAAATTTCAAAATGCAGTATATCTAGGAACCTTTTCTAAGCTTTATGGTTTGGGTGGTATGAGAGTGGGTTATGGTATAGCTTGCAAGGAAATTATCAATGCATTTTATAAATTAAGAGCACCTTTTAATGTGACTAATTTGAGTTTAAAAGCTGCTGTTGCTGCGTTAGATGATGATGAGTTTGTGCAAAAAACTTTGGAAAATAATTTTTCACAAATGAAACTTTATGAAGATTTTGCTAAAAATTATAAAATTCAATACATCCCAAGCTATACAAATTTTATTACTTATTTTTTTGATGAAAAAAATAGCACAGATTTATCTGAAAAACTGCTTAAAAACGGTATAATAATAAGAAATTTACAAAGTTATGGTTTAAATGCTGTGCGTATAAGTATAGGTACAGAGTATGAAAATTCAAGGTTTTTTGAAGAGTTTTCTAAAAATTTTTAGTTTGTAGGAAATAAATGGATTATAAAACTATACTGCACCAAGTAGGTCAGCTTTATCAAAATTTAAGTTTAAGACAGCGTATTATCATTGCTGCTTCTATTGTTGTTGTAGTTGGATTTTTAGTATTTTTAACCCTTTTTAGAAGTGGTTCTACAGTAGCTAGCGAGGCTGGATATTCAGTATTATTTGAAAATGCTAATACTAGTGACTCAGCGATGATAGTAACGCAGCTTGAAAAAAGTGGAGTTCCTTATATTTTGCGTAATGAGGGAACTATTTTAGTACCTAATGAACAAGTATATAAACAGCGTTTAGCTATCGCTTCTGCAGGGTTATTGCCAAAAGATAATAAAGTAGGTTTTGAGCTTTTTGATAAACAAGAATTTGGAGCTACAGAAGCTGAACAAAAGGTAAAATATCAAAGAGCATTAGAAGGTGAGCTTGCTAGAACGATTGAAAGTTTAGAGCCTATCCATAGTGCTACGGTGCATATTGCTTTTGCTAAAGATACACTTTTCACTCAACAACAAGTCCCACCAACTGCTTCAGTAGCTTTGACGATAAAAGATGGTTTAAAGCTTAATAAAAAGCAAATTATGGGGATTAAAAACTTAATTGCTTCTTCAGTAACAAAACTTACCCCTGAAAATGTAAAAATCATGGATCAAAAAGGTATTCCTTTAGATGATGAGGGTGCTTTTGAGAGTGATTTAATCGCTGCTCAAATTAAATATAAAAGAGATCAAGAATACGAATTAGAGCAAAAAATTGTTGCTTCCATTGCTCCATTTGCAGGTGGTTATGATAGGGTAGTAGCAAAGGTTAGTATTGATTATGATTTTTCTAAAGAAGAATCACAAAGTGAAGTATATGATCCAAACACAGTTGTGCGCAGTGAGCAAACCTTAGAAGAGCATAGAGAAGGCTACAAAGATAAAGAAATTCAAGGTGTACCAGGCGCTGTTTCAAACATCGGTCCTGTAGAAGGTTTAGATGATAAAGGTGCGCGCGAGGTTTATACTAAAAACCAAACCACTACTAATAATGAAATTTCTAAAAAAATCACCAATACCACTAAGCAATTTGCAACCGTTAAAAGAATTTCTGCAGCCGTTGTAGTAGATGGAAAATACAAAGTAATTACTGATGATCAAGGAAATATCACAAACGAATACATTCCTTTGAGCGATAAAGAAATTCAAGCTATCGAAAATCTTACTAAAGGCGCTATAGGTTTTAATCTTGCCAGAGGTGATGCGGTTGAAGTAAATAATTTGGAATTTCATAGAACAGTTAAAGTTGAAAATAAGGTTCAAACTTTCTATTCAAGATTTATTGAACCATTTATTCCACCTGTTAAGTATGTCTTTGCTGCGATTTTACTTTTCATCTTTTATAAAAAGGTTATTGTACCATTTTCACAAAAAATGCTTGCAGATATCAAGCTTGAAGAAGAAATGGAAGGTAAAGATGGACAAGTTATTGATGATGCTGAAGATGCTATTGAAAAATTCAATGCTGCGCGTAAGAAAGTTGAAGAACAACTTGGCTTTGGAGATAATTTTGATGAAGATGCGCTTCAATATGATGTTTTACTTGAAAAATTAAGAGCAGTGGCTAATGAAAAAGGTGAAGAAGTGGCATTATTGTTACAAAAACTTGTCGAAAATGAAGCTGAATTTGGTGAGAAGGATATCTGATGATAAAGCTTAGTGAAGAACAAAAAATGGTCTATGATGACCTTTCTATGCCAGAAAAGGTCGCAATTTTTTTAATTCAACTTGGAGAAGATGTAACAACAGTTTTATTTTCTCATATGGATATTAATGTCATCACTGAAATTTCTCGCTATATTGCTTTAGCAAAAAATGTTGACAAACCAGTTGCTACTGCAGTGCTTGAGGAATTTTATACTTTATTACAATCAAACCAGTATCTAAAAAGTGGTGGTTTGGAATATGCAAAAGAAATTTTATTTAGAACTTTTGGTCCTGAAATTGCCAATAAAATTTTGGAAAAACTTACCAAAAGTATGGAAAATAACCAAAATTTTGCTTATCTTTCTCAAATTAAACCACAACAACTTGCAGACTTTATCATTAAAGAACACCCTCAAACCATAGCTTTAATTTTAGCTCATATGGATACTACTCAAGCGGCTGAAACTTTGGAATATTTTAGTGATGAATTAAGAGCTGAGGTTGTAATAAGAATGGCAAATCTTGGAGATATTTCACCTTCAATCATCAAAAGAGTATCTGCAGTGCTTGAAAGCAAACTTGAAAGTCTTACTTCTTATAAGGTTGAAGTGGGTGGTCCAAGAGCGGTTGCTGAAGTGCTTAATCGCTTGGGTCAAAAAGCTTCTAAAACAACGCTTTCTTATATTGAGCAAAGTGATGAAAAACTTGCTACAACCATTAAAGATTTAATGTTTACCTTTGATGATATTTCTCAACTTAGTACTAATGCGATTAGAGAAGTTTTAAAAGCTGCTGATAAGCGTGATTTGATGATAGGTTTAAAAGGTGCAAGCGAGGATTTAAAACAAAAATTCATGTCCAATATGTCTACGCGTGCTGCTGAAGCCTTTGTAGAAGAAATGGGATTTTTGGGTGCTGTGCGTGTAAAAGATGTTGAAGAGGCTCAAAGAAAAGTTGTAGAAGTGGTGCAAAAACTTGCAGAACAAGGTCTTATCCAAGTGGGTGAGGCTGATGAGATGATAGAGTAAGATTATGGCTAAATTAACCAATGTAATTTCACCTGAAAACATTTCTGCTCATGTAGTTGAGGGTTATCATTTTAAAGTTATGAGCGAAATGTCTTCTAATGAGGAACAAAAACAAGAAGAAATTCAAACTATAAATCAAGTCTCTCCTGTCCAAAATACAACTCAACAAGCAGTAGAAAATCAAGTAGTAGAAGCTATCCCACAAGCCCCTCAACCTCAAGTCCAACCTGATTTTGTGGAAGATTTACTTAAAAAAACTGATGAAATGTCAGGAAATATTATTAAGTTACAAATGCAAATAGAAAGTCAAGAAGCTGAATTTAACAATCGCTTAAATACAGAATTAGAACATGCAAAAGAAAAATTTACCAAAGAAGGTTATGAGCAAGCTCAAAAAAATTTTGAAAGTGAATTAGAAGCTTTAAAAGAAAAATACTTAAAAAGTGTAGAAAAGCTTGAAAATACAGTACAAAATTTAAATGAGTTTTTATCTAAAAATGAAAAAGAATTAGCCGATACTGCTGTAATTATCGCAAAAGAAGTGATTGTAAAAGAACTTGAGGAAAATTCTTCACTTATAGCTTTAAATTTGGCAAAAGAACTTATGAGTGAGCTTAAAAATGCTACTAAAATAGAATTAAAACTTAGTCCTGAAGATTTTGAATATGTAAAATCACATTTAGAACAAGAGCAAAGTAATATCAAATTTAGCCTTGATGATGCGATTAATAAAGGGAGTATTTTAATATTAAGTGATGCAGGCAATATAGAGTCAAACCTTAATAATCGTTTGCAAAAAATCAAAAATATGGTTAATGAATGATAGATTTAAATAACTTAAATATTAAAAATATACAAATTAAAGAGTTAGAAAATTTAGCTAATAATTTGCGTGAGGTTATTATAGATACAGTAAGTAAAAATGGTGGACATTTAAGCTCTAATTTAGGAGTTGTAGAACTTAGCATAGGAATGCATTATGTTTTTGATGTAAAAAAAGATCCTTTTATTTTCGATGTTTCACATCAATCTTATCCGCATAAGCTCTTAAGTGGTAAAAAAAATAATTTTCACACTCTAAGACAATTTAATGGCTTAAGTGGATATACTAAGCCTGATGAGGGGGATTATTTTGTAGCAGGACATTCAAGTACTTCTATATCTTTAGCGGTTGGAGCTTGTAAAGCTATAAGATTAAAAAAAGAAGATCGTTTACCTGTTGTGTTAATAGGCGATGGAGCGCTAAGTGCAGGTATGGCATATGAAGCCTTAAATGAGCTTGGCGATAGAGAATATCCTTGTGTGATCATTTTAAATGATAATGAAATGAGTATTTCAAGGCCAATTGGGGCTATTTCAAAATACCTTTCTCAAGCAATGGCAACGCAGTTTTATCAAAAATTTAAAAAACGCATAGAAAATCTTTTAGAATACTTTCCTCAAGGTGCTTCTTATATGGCAAAGCGTTTTGAAGAGGGTTTAAGACTTATTACACCTGGACTTTTGTTTGAAGAACTAGGGCTTGAATATATTGGACCTATTGATGGACATAATTTAAATGAAGTTATTAATGCATTAAATCAAGCAAAAGCTATGAATAAACCTTGCGTTGTACATGCGCAAACTATCAAAGGTAAAGGTTATGCATTAGCTGAGGGAAAAAATGCTAAATGGCATGGGGTAGGTGCTTTTGATAGAAGTAGCGGGGAGAGTTTAAAAGCAAATGTAAGCAAAAAAAGTGCCACAGAAATTTTTTCAAATACACTTTTAAATTTAGCTCAAAAATATGAAAATATAGTGGGAGTAACTGCTGCTATGCCAAGTGGAACTGGACTTGATAAATTAATGGAAAAATACCCTGAGCGCTTTTGGGATGTTGCAATTGCAGAACAACATGCAGTTACTTCTATGGCAGCTATGGCCAAAGAAGGTTTTAAACCTTTTATAGCAATTTATAGTACTTTTATGCAAAGGGCATATGATCAAGTAATTCATGATTGTGCTATTATGAATTTAAATGTAGTTATAGCTATGGATAGAGCAGGAATTGTAGGAGAAGATGGAGAGACACATCAGGGTGTTTTTGATGTTAGTTTTTTAAGTGCTATTCCAAACGTTACTCTAGCGGCTCCAAGAGATGAGGCCATGATGGAAAAAATCATGGAATATGCTTATTTTCATCAAGGTGTTTTTGCTTTTCGTTATCCTAGGGGTAATTTTTTATTAGATGATGATTTTAAACCATGTGAGATAAAACTTGCAAAAGCTCAAATTTTATCTAAAACACAAAGCGATAAAGTGTTTTTAGGTTTTGGTCAAGGTGTAGCTAAGGCAAAATTAGTTTTAGATAAACTTGGTTTAGATTATGCGAGCTTAATAGATTTGATTTTTGTAAAACCTTTAGATGAAGAGCTTTTAAAAGAATTAGCAAAAGATACAAAAACTTGGTTTATTTTTTCAGATAGTGCTAAGATAGGCGGAGTGGGAAGTTTAATTGCAAATTTTTTACAAAAAGAAAAACTTTGTCATATAAAACTAGTAAGTTTTGAATTTGAAGATCAATTCATAACTCACGGTAAAACAAATGAAGTGGAGAAATTTTTAGAGCTTGATATTGATTCTTTATGTAAAAAAATTAAAAGTTATTAAAGGATAAAAAATATCTTTTAATATAATTATTTTTTTATAATAAAAGCGTTATACTATTAAAAAATATTGGAGAATTTATTATGGAACTTATTCAAATGCTTAAAAATTGTGATTTAAAAGCTACTCCACAAAGACTTTGTATTTTGAAAATTTTAAAACGCCATGAACATCCTAATATTGAATCTTTATATGAAAGTATTAAGGAAGAGTATCCTTCTATTTCATTGGCTACGGTATATAAAAATTTAAACACCTTAAAAGAGCAAGGTTTGGTGGTAGAAATTAACACTCCAAATCAAAAAACTTGTTATGATATTTATGAATATCCACATATTCATGTAATTTGTAGTAAGTGTAATCATATAGAAGATGTGTGTTATGAAGATAGCGGGCTTAATAAATACCAAGAAGAACTCGAGAAAAAAATCGGTAATATTATTGATTATCTTGGTGTTTTTGCCCATGTAAATGGTTGTAAAGCTTGTAAAAAATAAAATGGTTTGTGAAGTCCAAAGACGCTTTTTACTCAAAAATGATGACTTTATAAAAATTTTAAAAGAAGAAAAAATCACTTATTCTAAGGATAAAATACGCGTTTTTTTTACGCGTATAAGTCCTTTTTGCGATATTAAATATAAAAAAATCAATCAAAGTTATCATCAATTTTCACTTTATAAACTACATGATATTATAGATAAAAAAACTCATAAACTCTCTAAAAAAGAATTTAAATGCCAAAGTAAAAATGCTATAGGGGATATCATTAAAAAAACTAGAATTAGTTTTGAGGTTAATGGTATTTGGTTTTTTCTTTATAAATTTAAAAATAATTTGCAAGATTTAATTATTTTAAAAGTTATTTTTTCTACTTTTGAACAAGCAAGATGTTTTAATTTACCCCATTTTTTACAAAGCTATAAAGAAATCACAGATGATGAAAATTTTTATAGTAAAAATTTAGCATTATATGGAGATTTTTCAAAGACCTTTGATAGTGTAAAATGTATTAAAATTTTAGACAAGCAAGAAGACATTAGTTTGTATTTTCCAAGTCAAATTCAAAGTTTTGAAGCAGGTAAAATTTTACTTTTTGTGCTTTTAAAAAGATTAAAAAATGATAGATTAAATTTTTTACAAAAATTGACTTTTGAAAGTTTAGAGCAATTTTTTATAAGCCTTAGGCAAATTTGTATCTTCTTTGAGTTTTTCAGTGCTCTTTTTGAAAAAAGTATTCAAAATAAACTTCAAAATTATATTTTAAATTTAGAAAAACAAGTATATGGCGATAAAAATTATAAATTTGAATTAGAAAAGTATATTTTTATTTTAAGTGATGAAAAAATTAACAACGTTTTTCTTGATATGGATTTTATTTTAAAGAATGATTGTGATTTTTATCAAGGAGAAGAAAATCAAATTTTAAAGTCCTTGGTAGCTTTTAAACTAAGAAAAGAATTAGTTTTTTTAAAGAAAAAAATTGTAAAATCTCAAATAAATCTTAAAGAAGAAATAGAAAGAATAAAATTTTTATTATGCTATTTTGCAACTATGTTTGAAGAAAAAAGTATTAAAAAGTTGAAAAATTATTTTGAATATAATCATTTAGAGCAAATTTCTTATAATAAAAATATAATAAAACAAATTGAAAAAAGCATTAAAAAATTGAAAATATATAGTTAGGAAAAACATGCAAAAACAAGAAAAAATAGTCAAAATGTTTGATGATATAGCACCAACTTATGATAAGGCTAATAGGATTTTAAGTTTTGGAAGTGATGTGAGTTGGAGAAAAAAAGCTTGTTTGGATGTTTTTAAATTTTCTAATAATGAACTTGATATTATCGATGTAGCTTGTGGTACGGGTGATATGATTATAGAATGGCAAAATCAAGCCTTAAAGGCAAATAAAAATATCATTAGCATAAAAGGAGTTGATCCAAGTGCAGGTATGCTTGAGGTGGCTAAGAAAAAAATTCCTGAAGCGATTTTTGTACAAGCAAAAGCACAAGAACTTCCACTTGAAAATGAAAGTGCAGACATCATAAGTATAAGTTATGGTATACGCAATGTGGTAGATAGGAAAGAAGCTATAAAAGAATTTGCAAGAGTGTTAAAAAAGAATGGAATTTTACTTGTACTTGAATTTACCAAAAGAGAGCAGGGTGGTTTTATAGCTGCTTGTAGAGATTTTTACTTAAAAAATATTTTGCCAAAAGTGGGTGGATTTATCAGTAAAAATTATAGTGCTTATGAGTATTTGCCAAATTCTATAGAAGATTTTTTAAGCAAAGAAGAATTTATTAAAGAATTGAGTGGGCATTTTGAAATGTTAGAGTATAAAAGCTTTAGTTTTGGTGTTTGCTCTATGTTTATTGCAAGAAAAAAATGAAAGTTTCAGAACTTAATCTAAAAGCTAAAAGTTTATTGGAATTTCATCTTGATGATATAGAGCTTAGTGGAGAAATTTCTAAAATTACCATTCATAGTTCAGGGCATTGGTATTTTGATTTAAAAGATGAAAAATCAAGCATAGCTTGTGTGATGTTTAAAGGCTTTAATCAATTTGTTCAAGCTAAACCTAAGGTTGGTGATATGCTTGATCTAAGAGGTTATGTGAGTTTATATGAAGCAAGTGGTAGGTATCAATTTATCGCTAAAAGTATGCAAAAAACAAGCCTTGGGGATTTAGAAGCTAAATTTTTAGCCTTAAAAGAAAAGCTTGAAAAAGAAGGCTTGTTTGATACAAATGCTAAAAAAAGCATTGTTAAATTTCCTAAAAAAATAGGCATAATCACTTCTTTTACTTCAGCAGCTTTGCAAGATATGCTAAAGCTAATTTCACAAAAGGAATACAATCTTTGTAAAATAACTATTTTTAATGCTCTCACTCAAGGACAAAGCGCTCCAAATTCTTTGATAAATGCTTTAAAAAAAGCCAATGAGTATAATTTAGATGCGATTATTTTAGCAAGAGGTGGCGGGAGTAGAGAAGATTTGTTTTGTTTTAATGATGAAGAACTTGCAAGATGTATTTTTTCTTTAAAAACACCTGTTGTTTCTGCCATTGGACATGAGATTGATTATGTTATTAGTGATTTTGTAGCAGATTTAAGAGCACCAACTCCAAGCGCAGCTATTGATATGATTTTTCCAAATAAACTAAGCTTAGAACAAGGACTTGATGAGCTTGCTATGCGTTTTAAAAACCAAATGTCAAATCATCTTAAGTTTTATCAAAACAAAATCGATCACTTGCAAAATTTAGCCAAAGCTAAGTCTTTAGAAAATGCTTTTTTTCTTAGAAAACAAAAGCTTGATTTTTTACAAAGCCAACTAAAGAGCGTTTTAAATTTAAAATTATTAAATTATGAAAATAAGCTTGATAATTTTGAGGAACTTTTAACTCAACATAAAAATTTCTTTGATAAAAGTAAAAATTTGATAAATTTACAAAAAGATGGCAAAAATATCTCTCTTGAAAAACTAAAAAAGGGAGATATTATAAAACTTTGCTCAATAAATGAGAGCAAAGAAGCCCAAATACTATAAAAAGGAGACAAAATGAGAGTAATGAATTTTAGTGCAGGTCCTTCAAATCTGCCTGATGAGGTTTTAAAAGAAGCACAGGAGCATTTGTTTGATTATCATGGCAAAGGCTTTTCTATTATGGAAGTTTCTCATCGTGGAAAGGTTTTTGAAGAAGTGCATTTTGAAGCTATTAAAATGGCAAAAGATCTTTATGGTGTAAATGATGATTATGAAGTGCTTTTAATGCAAGGTGGGGCTAGTTTGCAATTTGCTATGATACCTATGAATTTATATATGGGTGGAGTTTGTGAATTTGCTAATACGGGAGTTTGGACTAAAAAGGCTATTAAAGAGGCTGAAATTTTAGGAGTAAATACAAAAATAGTAGCAAGTAGCCAAGAAAGTGAGTTTGATCATATTCCACAATTTGAATTTAGTGATAATGCAGATTATGCTTATATATGCTCTAATAATACCATTTATGGAACTCAATATAAAAGCTATCCAAAGACTAAAAGTCCTTTGATAATTGATGCTTCTAGTGATTTTTTTTCTAAAAAGATAGATTTTTCTAATATTGCTATGCTTTTTGGTGGAGTGCAAAAAAATGCAGGAATTTCAGGACTTGCTTGTGCATTTGTGCGTAAAGATATGATAGAGCGTAGTAAAAACAAAAATATACCTAGTATGTTAAAATACAGTGTTTATGCTGAAAATAATTCTTTATTTAATACACCTGCAACCTTTGCTATATATATGTTTAATCTTGAAATGAAATGGCTTTTAAATCAAGGTGGCTTAGATAAAATCAATGAGCAAAATATACAAAAGGCTAAAATTTTATACGATGTGATTGATGAGAGCAATGGTTTTTATAAAGGTCATGCTAAAAAAGAAGATAGATCGCTAATGAATGTTAGTTTTAACATAGCTCATGATAAAAACTTAGAGCCAGTTTTTGTAAAAGAAGCTGAAGAAAATGGTATGATAGGTCTTAAAGGACATAAAATTTTAGGTGGAATTCGTGCTAGTATTTATAATTCTATCAGCATTGAAAAGGTTCAAAAGTTAAGTGAATTCATGAAAGATTTTGCTAAAAAATATGCTTGATTAGGTAAAAAGAGGATTTTTATGAATAATGACAAAATAAGTATCATAGGTGCTAAAGAGAATAACCTTAAAAATATCAACCTAGAAATTCCTAAAAATAAACTCATAGTATTTACAGGACTTAGTGGAAGTGGTAAATCCACTTTAGCTTTTGGTACGCTTTATGCAGAAGGACAACGTCGTTATATTGAAAGTTTAAGTGCTTATGCAAGGCAGTTTTTAGATAAAGTGGGTAAGCCAAATGTTGATAAGATAGAAGGTTTAACTCCTGCTATTGCTATTGATCAAAAAACAACTTCTAAAAATCCTCGATCAACTGTTGGAACTATTACTGAAATTTATGATTATTTAAGACTTTTGTATGCAAGGATTGGCTTACAACATTGTCATCAATGTGGCCAAAAAATCTCATCTATGAGTGCAGCAGATATCGTAGGTGAAATTTTAAAGCTTCCAAAAGGAGCAAAAATCATTATTTATGCACCTTTAATCAAAGAAAAAAAAGGAACTTTTGCAGATCTTTTGGAAAATTTAGTTGCAAAAGGCTATGTTAGAGCGCAAATTGATGGGGTTTTAACACGTCTTGATGAGGATATTGAGCTTGCTAAAACCAAAAAACATACAATAAAACTTGTAATAGATAGGCTTGAAGTGCAAGATGATATGCTAGCAAGACTTGCAGGCGATATAGAAAAAGGCCTTAGTGAGAGCTTTGGTGAAGTGGAAATTGAAGTTTTAAACAGTGAAGAATTAAACATACCTAAACATTTTCATTATAGTGAGCATAATGCTTGTTTTGATTGTAAAATTTCTTTTCCTTTGCTTGAGCCTTTGAGTTTTTCTTTTAATTCTCCAAAAGGTGCTTGTCCAAGTTGTGATGGTCTTGGTATAAGATATACACTAGATATGAAAAAGCTTATCAATGAAGAATTAAGCTTAGAAGCAGGAGCTATAAAGCTTTTATATGGGTTTAATAAAAGTTATTATTATAAGTTTTTAATGGCTTTTTGTGAGCAAAATGATATTAGGGTAAAAATTCCATATAATGAGTTAAGTGAAGAAGAAAAGCGTCTAGTGCTTTATGGTAATGCTAAGGAAATCAACTTTTTATGGAAAAGACATCGTTTAAATCGTAAATTTGAAGGTGCGGTTAAATATGCCTATGAAATGCTAAAAGATGAAAAAGATTTAAGCGAGTATATGAGCGAAAAAACTTGCAAAGATTGCAATGGTCATCGTTTAAGAGCAGAAAGTTTAGCTGTAAAAGTAGCTGAGAAAAATTTGGGTGAAATTTTAGATATGAGTATAGAAAACACCACTGCATTTTTTTCAAATGAAGCTAATTTTGCGTATTTGAGTGAGCAAGAAAGATTGATAGCTAAGCCTATTTTTAAAGAAATTAATGAAAGATTGTTTTTTCTTTATGATGTAGGACTTGGGTATTTATCCTTAGGACGTGATGCTAGAACCATTAGTGGAGGTGAAGCTCAAAGAATTCGTATAGCATCTCAAATTGGTAGTGGATTAAGTGGGGTGATGTATGTTTTAGATGAGCCTAGTATTGGTTTGCATGAGCGAGATACAGCAAAACTCATTAAAACTTTAAGAAATCTTCAGCAAAAGGGTAATACTTTAATTGTAGTTGAGCATGATAAAATGACCATAGAAGAGGCAGATTTTATCGTAGATATTGGTCCAAATGCTGGTAAATTTGGCGGTGAGGTTGTATTTAGTGGGACTTATAAAGAATTGTTAAAAAGTAAAAGCCAAACCGCCCTTTATATGAGCGGTAAAAAACAAATTGCTCATCAAAAAAACAGAGAACAAAAAGATTTTATTAGTTTAAAAGATGTGAGTATTAATAATATTCAAAATTTAAGTGTAGATTTTCCATTGCATAATCTAGTAGCAATTACAGGCGTTTCAGGAAGTGGTAAAAGCTCATTGATTTTACAAACTTTACTTCCATTCGCAAAAGAAGAGCTTAACCGTGCTAAAAAAGTTAAAAAACTAAGTGGGGCTAAAATAGAAGGTTTAGAAAAACTTGATAAGGTGATTTATCTTGATCAAAGTCCTATAGGTCGTACCCCGCGTTCAAATCCTGCTACTTATACAGGCGCTATGGATGAAATTCGTAATCTTTTTGCAGCTACTAAAGAAGCTAAAATGCGAGGTTATAAAGCAGGGCGTTTTTCTTTTAATGTTAAAGGTGGAAGATGTGAAAAGTGTAGTGGCGATGGCGAGATTAAAATCGAAATGCACTTTTTGCCTGATGTGATGGTAACTTGTGATGTTTGTAATGGTAAAAGATATAATGATGCAACTTTAGAGATCAAATATAAAGGTAAAAGCATAGCTGATGTTTTAAATATGAGTATTATTGAAGCAAGTGAGTTTTTTACTTCTGTACCAAAGATAAAGCAAAAACTTGATACTTTGGTAAAAGTTGGGCTTGATTATCTTACCTTAGGACAAAATGCAACTACTTTAAGTGGTGGGGAGGCTCAGCGTATTAAGCTAGCCAAAGAATTAAGCAGAAGTGATACGGGAAAAACTCTTTATATTTTAGATGAACCTACAACGGGACTTCATTTTGAAGATGTTAATAAACTTATTTTGGTTTTGCAACATTTAGTTGATCTTGGAAATAGTGTGTTTGTGATAGAGCATAATTTAGATGTGATTAAAAATGCTGATTATATCATCGATATGGGGCCTGAAGGTGGAGTTAAAGGTGGTAAGGTTATAGCTAAAGGTAGCGTTGAAGAGCTTGCTAAAAATCATGAAAAAAGTGGTTCTTATACGGGGTATTATCTAAATTTAGAACTTAATAATAGTAAAAAATAAATTTGATCGAAAGAAAATGATGCAAAAATAAATTATTGTTTTAAGATAACAAATAACGCAACTTACTTAAGTGATGTTTGAAAATTCCTGCCCATAAAAAGGCAGGAAAACTTATAAAGGGTTTTTATAAGTTTTTATAACATCTTTTTTATCATTTGTACGATCTAAAATATAGATAGTATTATTTTTTATAGCTAGAGATTTTGGATTATTAAGTCCTTGAATTTCATAAGCATCGATTATTTTTGCATTTTTATAATCAATTACAAGTAAGGTGCTGTAATTTAAACTTAATGCTAACATTTTATCCCCTATAATATCTGCACCTACTATATAATAGTCATTGATATTTCTACCATCTTTGAGTTTTAAGTTTTCATCAACTTCAAGTATTTTTTCTCCGCTTAACAAATAGTCTTTAGTACTCGCATAAGATAAAATAAGTTTTTTGCTAAATTTGTTTGGAACTGTGATTAAATATAAAAATTTACCATCATTAGCATAAGAGTGTATATAGTTTTGCTTTGCTCTTATGGTTAAAATATATTTTCTTGAAGGCTCAAACCAATTTTCATTTTTTTTAGTAAAAAATGCAGGTGCTATATTTTTTGTTGTTTTTTTAAAAGTTTGCCATTCTAGCATTTCATCAATAGAAGCATCTGTTTTTTCTGTTCCTGTGAAAGTTTTATTTGCTGCTCCAATGACAAACTTATTTCCTATAAAAGTAGCATCGACAATATATCTCATATCATTTCCATTTGTTTTATCAAACAAAACAAAACCATTAGATTGTTTAAAATCTTTAGTGTATGATACAGCCATTTCATTAGTTACGAGAGCAAATTCATCGTTATTTTTATTATAAGCTATAGCATTGATGTGTTTGAATTTTTCTAGTTCTGGTATTTGTATTTCATAAGTATCTAACATCTTTATACTTTTTGAAATTTCAAAAGCTCCACTAGAGATATTTTTTTCAAAATTTAATCTTTTTGGCTCTACTAAATCTTTAATAAAAACATCTTCTGGAACATTTTTGCCTAAAAGATTAAATTTACTAAGTCTTCCCCAAACTTCTGTAGTCCAAGTTTTACTCATGATATTCATATCAAAAGTTAAACGATCAGGATTTGATTTTCCTGTATAAGGAGGTAAACCATTTATTATTAAAGCTTGAAAAGCATTAGAGCAAACTACTATGAAAGATATAATAATAACAAATTTTGAATAAGTGTTTAAAGTTTTAACTTTAATTTCTTTATTAGCAAGATCTTCCATCATAGAGCTATTTTTTCTTATAAATAATAAAGCAAGCCCCATTACTATAACAACACACCAATATACAACAACAGCCCAAGTATAAGTATGAGCTCCTACTAATTTGTCTCCTAAACCTATACCAATATCTCTTTGCCACCAACTGGCTGTATGACGAACTCCCATATAGATTCCATATCCTGCAAATAAAAATACACAAACAATATATTTTATTTGAGGACCATATCGTAATATAAGCATTCCAAGAACACCAATTACGATCATACCAATACGTTCAAACCAGCAAAGTGTGCAAGGAGATTCATTATGAAAATATCCTAAATACATATTTGCAAATCCTACCGGTATTGTTAGAATAAGTAAAACGGCAGAGGTCATAAAAAAGTAAAAATATTGATCATTTTTGCTTAAATAGGCATTCATAATTATTTCTCCTTACCAATTGCCACTTGGGATAATAGAGTCAAAGCTAGCTACTAAATACATAAAATAATTTAATAAAGCACCGCAAAGGAAAATTCCAAAAATTAATTTTTCTTTTTCTGGTTTAATAAGTATTAACAAGATAGAAATTGCTAATAAAACTAATATGCTAAATTCCATATTAACTCCTTTTTTATTTATATTTGATAAAATTTTATTAAAAAAATGTTAAAAATTATCTTAATAAAAAGGAGTTATTGGAATTTAAAAATTAGCCATAAATTTTACCCTTTTTATATTCATAAATACTTTGCATATCTTTATCGCCTCTTCCTGAAAGATTTACAATTATCACACTTTTATTTTTTAAAGTCGGACAAAGTTTTTCTAAATAAGCTAATGCATGTGAGCTTTCAATAGCGGGTATAATACCTTCTTCTTTGCACAATAATTTTAAAGCATTAATACACTCATCATCACTAATAGCATGATAACTTGCTCTTTTACTTTCTTGTAAATATGCATGCAAAGGACCTATACCAGGGTAATCAAGCCCAGCAGAAATACTAAAAGTATGAGCAATGTTTCCTTTATCATCTTGTAAAACCTTAGTTTTCATACCATGGATAATACCCTCTTTACCTTTAGTAAGTGTGGCTGCATGATAAGGTGTATCTTTACCTAAACCTGCTGCTTCAACGCCTATGAGTTTAACTTTTTCATCTTTTAAAAATGCATGAAAAATTCCAGCAGCATTGCTACCACCTCCAGCTGCTGCTATGATGTAATCAACTTTTTTATTTAATTTTCTAAGTTGTATTTTGCATTCTTTACCTATAATACTTTGAAAATGCGTAACAATTTGCGGATAAGGATAAGGCCCTACTGCACTTCCTACTACATAAAATACTTCTTTGGTGTTTTTAACCCAAAAATTTAAAGCCTCATCCACTGCATCGTTTAAAGTTTTACTTCCACTTTCTACCGCATGAACTTTTGCTCCTAAAAGCTCCATTTTATAGACATTTAAGGCTTGTCTTTTTACATCAATAGCTCCCATAAATATCTCACATTTAAGTCCCAAAAGTGCTGCTGCAGTAGCGGTTGCAAGCCCGTGTTGTCCTGCTCCGGTTTCTGCAATAATTTTTTTCTTATTCATTTTCTTTGCCATTAAGGCTTGAGCTATGGCATTGTTGATCTTATGAGCTCCTGTGTGAGTTAAGTCTTCTCTTTTTAAATAAATTTCATGATTATAAAGCTTGCTTAAATTTTTAGCATGGTATAAAGGCGTAGGTCTTCCCACATAATTAGCTAAGAGTTCTTTTAATTTTGTGTTAAAATCTTTATCTTTTTTGAGTTTTAAAAAAGCTTTTTCTACTTCATCTAATGCTATTTTTACTTCATTTGGCACAAATTGCCCACCAAATTTTCCATAATATTTTTTCATAGTATTTCCTTAGGAATGATTAATAATTTAAAATCAAAAATGATCAACTAAAACTAAAAATGTAAAATAAAAAATGATTGAAAATGTAGTAGCAGGCTTAACGCCAAGAAAAAGAAGCTTTGTTAAATGAATATTCTAAATTTAGTTTAGAAAATTTTTTCCTTTCCATAGTTTTCCTTTTAAAAAATTGCCAAATGACTTTACATTCTAAGATAATTATTATTAAAAATTCTTTAAAATGATAGTTCAGAAAATAAATACTAAGAAAATTTGTAATGTTTGATTTTTTATATAATGACATAAGCTATATAGGGCTTTTTATAGTATGTTTTCTCTCTAGCACGCTTTTGCCTATGGCAAGTGAAGCTTTTGTACTTGCTTTTGTAAAATTAGATTTTAATGCTTGTATGGTTTTATTTGTCGCAAGTTTGGGGAATACTTTGGGTAGTTTGAGTACTTATGCGTTAGCTTATTTTGGAGAGAGTCAAATTTTAGAAAAATATTTTAAAGGCTCTTTGTGTAAATTAGAAAAAATCAATGCAAACTTTAAAAAATTTGGTTCCTTATATGCTTTTTTTACTTTTTTGCCCATAGTGGGAGATCTTTTTGCACTAGGGCTTGGATTTGCTAAGTATTCTTTTTTAAAAGCAAGTATTTTTATAGCCTTGGGTAAATTAAGTCGTTATGCTTTTGTAATTTTCATAGCAAATTCCATTTAAAAGTCTTGATTTTAAAAGTTTTAAAAGTCTAGTATTATTAATATCTTTTAAAACTTTTATAGTGTTTTTTAATTTATGATTTTTCATAGGCATTTTTGCATCTTTAAAACACCTTATCGTGCTTCCTCTAGCAAAAGTACTATCACAAATGACATCTACTAAATACTCATCAAAATTTGCTAAATTAGGATCAAGTATATAAGCAATAGTTAATGCATCATGTATCCATGTGCCATTTGTACCTCTTGTTTTGCTTGCATAATCAATCCAAATTCTTAAAGTCTGTACTAAAAAATCACAAAGAGGATTTTGATTTTCTAAAGCATTTAAATCTTCATGTGTGAGCATAGTTTGCATTGTTGCATTATAAGGAACAAGTGTGATTTTAGCTCTTGAGTTTAAAACCATACTAGCAGCTTCAGGATCAAAGCCAAAATTTGTATCTTTGATATGATAAGGCATATCAAAACTTCCACCCATGATAAAAATTTCTTTCACATTTTTATCAAAGTCTTTAAAAAGCTTCATCGCTATGGCTATATTTGTTAAAGGTCCTATAGCGCAAATTGAAATTTCACCTGGGTTTTGCATAATAAGCTCACCCATTTTCATACAAGCATTTGGGCTTATGTTTTCTAAGATTTTTATAGGTTTTATATGATTCCAAAGATGAGTAAGCTTAAACTCTTCTACGCTTTTATCTAGTCTTTGTCTCCAAAAATGACCATCTTCACATAAAGCTTCATGGGCACCTAAATACAAAGGTATATCTAGATTAAGCTTATTTAATAAATCTTTAGCAACACTATAAGCGGTTAAAGCTTGTACATTACCACTTAAAGTGCTAATCATCTCAAGTTTGATTTCTTTGGAGGCTAAAATAAGTCCAAGGGCTAAACCATCATCGGTATTAGCCCCTGCTATTCCATTGCCTATATCAGTATCTAAAATAAGGCGTATCATATCGCATCTTCTATTAAATTTAAATCCCTACCTCTAGTTTCTGGTGCAAAGAAAGTTGTGATAAAACCAATTCCCGCGGTGATAACAAAATACAAGGCTATTGGCCACCAAGTGCCATAATAAGCAAGCAAAGCTGAAGCTATCATAGGAGCGGTTCCTCCTGAAAGTATAGAGCCAAATTCTTTTGCTAGTGCCATTTTGGTATAGCGATTTTTTGCTCCAAAAAGCTCCACACCCCACGCAGCTTGTACGCCAAAAATTCCTAAAGATGCCAAAGACATACCTACGATGATAGTTAAAATTACAATAATTTCATTTTTACTATCAAGTAGCATAAAAGCAGGAAAAGCATAAAGCATTAAAAGCAAGCAAAAGGTTCTATAAGTAATACGCCTTCCAAATTTATCACTTAAATATCCTGCTAAAGGTATAACTAAAAATCCTACTAAAGAAGCGATAACAACAGCAGTTGTGGCTACTGATTTATCAAGAAGTAAAATTTTAGTTACATAGCCTACTATAAAGCCTTGTGCAAGATAAGATGGCCCATTTTCTCCTATCCTTATACCCACCATAGTCCAAAATGCACGACTTTTTTGCCAAAAAGTTCTTTCATCTTTTTTCATATGTGCTTCATTTTCATGACGAATTTTTAGCATTAATTCTTTTTGTTTTTCAAAAACAGGAGTTTCTTTTACATTTAAACGCATATAAACAGCAAAAAGTGCTATAAAAATACTTCCTATAAAAGGAATTCTCCATCCCCATTCTTTGAAACTAGCATCATCCATGCTTGTAACTAAAAGCCATACAAAAGCTGCAAGCAAGGTTCCACTATTTGATCCAAGAGCGATGATAGAAGAGATTAAACCTCTATGCTTACTAGGAGCATATTCTCCAAGCATGACAGTTCCACCTGAAAGCTCAGCACCTGCGCCAAAGCCTTGCATAAAACGCAAAATAACCAAACATATAGGAGCCCAAATTCCAATTACTGCATAACTTGGTATAAAACCAATTAAAGTAGTTGAAATACCCATTAATGCAATGGTGCTCATCAATACATTTTTTCTTCCGTATTTATCTCCTAAATATCCAAAAAATAAAGCTCCAATAGGTCTAGCAATAAAACCTATACCATAAGTAACAAAACTAAGCAATAATGCTATAACAGGAGTTTGCTCAGGAAAGAAAACTTCTGAAAAAACAGTAGCTGCAGCTAAGCCATAAAGTGCAAAATCTGCATATTCCATAGCAGTTCCTAGCCAACACGAAAACACAGCCTTTTTGAAGGCTTTTTTTCCTTGTGGAGTTTGAAAATTTTCATCCGCGATTGATTTTGTTTGCAAGATTAAACCTTTATTTGAAATTTCAAAATGATAATTTTATCTAAAATGCTTAAAATGGAAATTTAATACTTTTTACCGACTTTTAAATAATTTTGGGCGATAATTATTGTTATTATTTTTTTAATATAGGAAAAAAATGAAAACTTTAACCATAATTGATACTTTTGGCTTTTTCTTTAGACTTTTTTATGCTTTAAAGGGTTTGAAAAATTCAAAAGGCGAACCTAGTAATATGATTAGCGGTTTTGCTAATTTTATTTATAGTTTGAAAAATGAACATCCTAGTGATATGATTATTTTTACTCTTGATAGCAAAGGAAAAACTTTTAGAAGTGAAATTGATCCAAATTATAAAATCAACCGTACTCCGCCTCCACCTGATTTATTAGCTCAAATTCCAATTTGCATTCAAATGATAGAAAAAATGGGTTTTTCAAGTTTTTCTTGCGAAGGCTATGAGGCTGATGATATCATAGCATCTTTGGTTAAAGAGTGTGAAAATAAGGATATTTTTATAAGAATTATCACTCAAGATAAAGATTTGTATCAACTTATAAAAGATAATAAAGTTAGTATTTATAGTCCTATTTCAAAAAATGATTACAATGAAGCAGGATGTTTGGAAAAATATGGGGTAAAACCTAGCCAAATAAGAGATTTTTTAGCTCTATGTGGAGATAGCTCAGATAATATCCCTGGGGTAAAAGGAATTGGTGCTAAGGGTGCTAAGAATTTACTTGATGAGTTTGAAAGTATTGAGGGAATTTATGAAAACTTAACACTAGTGCGTAATGAAAGAAATAGAAATTTGCTTCTTGAAGGTAAAGAAAATGCCTTTTTGAGTAAAAAACTTGCTTCTTTGTACGAAGATTTAGATGTGAAAAATATGCTTTTAAATTGTGAGTATCCAAAAGATGAACCTTTGCTTAAGATTATGGATGTTTTGGAGTATTATGAATTAAATGCTTTATTAAAAAAGCTACGCACTAATCCTACTAATAAAGATAAAAATTTAGGATTTAATGCAAGATTAATTTTAGATGAGAAAGAATTATTTGAAATTTTAGAAAAAATTGATGATCAAAGCATTGTTGCTTTTGACACTGAAACTACGGGCTTAGATACTAAAGAAGCTAAGATAGTAGGGTTTAGCTTTTGTTTTCATGAAAGTGAAGCCTTTTATGTGCCACTTGCGCATGATTATTTAGGAGTTTGTAAGCAAATTTCTATGCAAGTGGCCAAAAAAGGCATAGAAAAAATCTATCAAAGCACAGTTATAGGACATAATCTTAAATATGATTTTGAGATTATAAAAAATAATTTTAATTTACTTCCTCCAAAAAATTATGCTGATACTATGATACTTGCATGGCTTAAAGAGCCAAGTTTGCGTGTAAATATGGATGATTTAGCAAAAAGATTGTTTGATTATGAGACTTTGCATTTTGAAGACTTGGTAAAAAAAGGAGAAAGCTTTGCAGGAGTGGACGTAGAAAAAGCTTGTAAATATGCAGCCGAGGATGCTTATATCACTTTAAGATTTTATTTGTATTTTTTAAAAAATTTAGAAAAGCCTTTGTTTGAGCTTGCACAAAAAAGTGAGTTTGAATTTATCAAAGTGCTTATTATGATGGAAAATAATGGCATTAAACTTGATACTCAAAAGCTTGAAAGCTTAATGCAAAGTTTTAATCAAGATATTAAAATACTAAGTGAAAAAATATATGATTTGGCGGGTGAAAAATTTAATATCAACTCTCCAAAACAAGTAGGGGATATTTTATTTGAAAAACTAAAACTACCAAGTGGTAAAAAAAGTAAAACAGGTTATTCTACTGATGAAAAGGTTTTAAATGCTATTTTAGATAACCATCCGATTGTAAAAGAAATTTTAGCCTATAGAGAGCTTGCAAAATTAGTTTCTACTTATTGTGAACCTTTGTTAAAATTAGCTAAAAAAGATGAAAACTCAAGAATTTATTCAAGCTTTTTGCAAACTGGTACTGCAACTGGACGCCTTTCATCAAAAGATCCAAATTTACAAAATATCCCTGCTCATGGTCAATATGCTAAAGATTATAAATCCTGTTTTGTAGCAAAAGAAGGATTTAGTTTTATCTCGCTTGATTATTCACAAATTGAGCTTAGAATGCTAGCGCATTTTAGTGAAGATGAGAAATTACTAGAAGCGTTTTCAAATGATGAGGATATTCATGCAAAAACTGCTATTATGATTTTTAATCATAGTGATTATGAAACAAGAAGTATTGCTAAAAGTATAAATTTTGGTCTTATTTATGGCATGGGTTATAAGACTTTGAGTCAAAATTTAAAAATAGAAGCAAAATTAGCTAAAGAATATATTGAAAAATATTTTGAGAATTTTACTAGCATTAAAACTTATTTTGAAAAGGTAAAAAATGAAGCTAAGCAAAATGGTTTTATAAAGACTTTGCTAGGTCGTAAGCGTTATTTTGATTTTGAAAATGCAAAGCCTATGCATGTGGCAATGTATGAAAGAGAGAGTATTAACTCTACACTTCAAGGCTCTGCTGCCGATATAATAAAACTTGCAATGATAGAAATTGCAAAAGACTTAGATGAAAATAAACGCTTGATTTTACAAATTCATGATGAGCTTATTTTTGAAGTAAAAGATGAACTTTGCGAGGAATTTGCAAAAAATGCTAGTGATATTATGGAAAATATTGTAAAATTAAAAGTTAAATTAAAAACTTCATCAAGTATTGCCAAAAATTGGGGCGCATTAAAATAAGGAGAATAACTAATGGATCTTTCAACCATACTTGGGATGGTATTAGCTGTTGTTAGTATTTCTGTAGGGGATATTTTAGAGGGCGGTAACCCTTTGCATGTTTTGCACTTAAGTTCGTTTTTGATCGTGGTTCCAACTGCGGCTTTTTGTGCGATGACAGCAACGCATAAAAAATTTGTTAAAGCAGCTTATAAAGAATTAAAACTTGCCTTTAAAGGTGCAGGGGTAAATTTAAGTCAAAGGATAGCTGAGCTTGTAGAATACTCTATCATAGCAAGAAGAGATGGGCTTTTGGCTTTAGAATCAAAAACTAATGAAATTGATAATGAGTTTTTAAAAGAAACTATGATGATGATGGTTGATGGTAAGAGTGTAGAGGAGATTAAAGAAAGCATGGAAATCCAAATAGAAGAAATGGAAGAATACTATAAAGAAACTGCTGAATACTGGATACGCTTTGGTGAGACTTGCCCTACTATGGGTCTTGTTGGTGCGGTTATGGGGCTTATGCTTGCATTGCAACTTTTAGATGATCCTCAAGCTATGGCAGCAGGTATTGCAGGGGCATTTACTGCAACAGTAACTGGGATTTTTGGTGCTTATGCTTTATTTGGTCCTTGGGGACATAAAATTAAAGCTAATGCGCATGAACTAATCAAAGAAAGGATAGTTATCTCACATGCTATTGTGAGTATTGCTGAGGGAGCTAATCCTAGAGATTTAGAGGCTAAATTGTTTAATTATCTCGGACAAGGCGAGCCTAGAATTTCTCAGTTTGATAAGTAAGAGTTAAAAATGGGAAAAAAACATAAATGTCCAGAATGTCCAGCAGGTGAAAAGTGGGCTGTACCTTATGCAGACTTTTTAAGTTTGCTTTTGGCACTTTTCATTGCTCTTTGGGCGATTTCTGAAAGCAATCCTGCTAAAACTGAAGCCTTAAAAACTGAATTTGTTAAAATTTTTGAATTTACTGCTTCTAGTCCTTTAGAAAAAGAAAGTGAAGTGCATAATAAATATAGTGCACCATCTAATGCAAATGTTGAAGAACTTGAGAAGCTTAAAAAATTAAGTATTACTCAACAAGAAAATATAGAAAAACTAAAAGCAGCTTTAGATCAAAGAGAAAATAATATCGTTTTAAATTTGCCTGCAAGAGTTGAATTTGCTAGAGGTAGTACTGAGATTGACTCAGCAGATGTGCAAGATTTTTTAAAGCGTATTAGTGAAGTTTTAAAAAGAATGCCAAAACAAGCTCAAATAGAACTTAGAGGTTATACTGATGCAAGCGATAAAGATCCTAAAAGGAATTTTGATTTAGCAAGTAAAAGATCTCAGGTTGTGGCTGATTATTTGATTGCTAAAGGGATTAATCCAGCTCAACTTATAGTGGTTAGTTTTGGAGATAACTATCCTTTAGGTGCAAACAAAGAAGATGAAATAAATAATAGGGTTGAATTTTATATTCGTGTAGATTCTTCGGATAATCAAACTAAAAAATCTGTATTGGATCAAATTGGAACTTTTAAATAACAAATAAGCAAAAAAGACTTATTTGTTATTTTCTCCGCCAAAACGAAGTAGTGCTGAACCCCAAGTAAAACCACCACCAAAAGCATCAAGTAATACTAGCGAACCTTGTTTTAAACGACCTTGTTCATAAGCATCATTCATTGCCATAGGAATTGAGGCGGCTGAGGTATTGCCATATTTTTGAACAGTAACTACACATTGCTCATCTTTAAAATTTAATTTTTCTTGTACGGCTTTGATAATTCTTAAATTAGCTTGATGAGGTATAAAAAGATCAATTTCTTCGCTTTTTATATTATTTTTTGTAAGAATTTCAACAACATCATTACTTAGAGTATTCACTGCGATTTTAAATACTTCATTTCCCTTCATTTGCATGGAAAGTGGAGAGCAGATACTACTTTTTTGAGCTCTTTGAGTCATTAATAAATCTCCAAATTCTCCATCGCTTGCAGTATGAGTATCTATGATAGGGAAATTATCATCTAATGACACAACCCCAGCACCAGCTCCATCACCAAATAACACACAAATGCTTCTATCAGTATAATCCATAATAGAGCTAATTTTTTCAGCGCCTATGATTAATACATTTTTTTTAGCACCACTTTCAACCATAGATTTTGCAAGCTCTAAAAGATAAATAAACCCTGAGCATGCAGCAGAAATATCAAAAGCAGTGATATTTTTTAAGCCTAAATTATGAGCGATTTTGCACGCAGTTGATGGCATGGTAAAATAATCAGGGCTTAAAGTAGCTACGATGATCGCATCTATATCTTGAGGATTTAAATTAGCTCTTTGTATGGCTTTAATAGCCGCTTTAGTGCCAAGATCGCTTGTATTCTCATCATCATTTGCTATATGTCTTTGTTCTATACCAGTTCTTCTTAATATCCATTCATTACTAGTTTGAACCATTTTTTCTAAGTCAAAGTTACTCAGAGTTTTTGTAGGGATATAAGAAGCTATACTTTTTAAGGAAGCTTTAGTTGATTTCATAATTAGAAAGTTCTTTTTCTATAGTTTGATTTATATTTGATTGTGTGAAATTTAATGCTTGAAAAATAGCATTTTTTATAGCTTTTGGACCACTTTTTCCATGACTTATAATGACACATTCTTTTATGCCTAAAAGCGGAGCTCCGCCATATTCTTCATAATCAATATGAGTTTTTAATTCATTAAAAGCTGGTTTTGCTAAAAGATAGCCAAGTTTTGCTAAAAAAGATTTTTGAATTTCTTGTTTTAGAAGCTTTGTAATAACACTCGCTACACCTTCACCTGTTTTAAGTAAAATATTTCCATTAAACCCATCGCATACTAATACATCTATAGTGCCATTAAAGATATCTCTACCTTCGGCATTTCCGACAAAATTTGGAAGTTGTTTTAAGAGTTGATGAGTTTCTTTGGTAAGCTCATTTCCCTTACATTCTTCTTCACCATTTGATAGTAAAGCAACTCTAGGTTTAGTAATTTTTAAAATCTCTTTAGCATAGGCTTCGCCCATAATAGCAAATTGAAATAAATGCTCGCTTTTACAATCAACATTTGCTCCAACATCTAATACAAGTGTTCTTGAATGGATATTTGGCATTAAGGTAGCTATTGCAGGTCTAGCAATATTTGCTAATCTTCCAAGTCTTAATGTGGCTAAACTCATGGTAGCACCACTATGTCCAGCAGAAACAACAGCTTTTGCTTTTTGATTTCTTACTAGTTCTATGGCCTTGTAGATAGTACTATCTTTTCTTTTTAATGCATCTGTGGAATTTTCTTCCATAGCAAATACATCAAAAGCCTCTTCATATTCTATATATGAGTTTAATTCTTGAGGGATTAAGGTTTTAAGTTTTTGAGGATCTCCTACCAAGATAGCTTTAAATTCACGCTCTTTTAAAGCCTGAATCACGCCTTCTATAATAGGTTTTTCCCCAAAATCACCTCCCATTGCATCAATAGCAATGCTTGTCATCGTTATTAATATTCCTTAGTTACTGGATTTACACGGTGAGGCATTTTATAGCTACCATCTTTGTCTTTTATAGGCATAGGTAGGGTAACTTTATAATGAGTTCTGCGTTTTGCTGCACGAGTTTTGCTCACTCTTCTCTTAGGTACTGCCATTTTTTACTCCTTTTATTAATTTAAACATTTATTACAATAAAAATAATCACTTAAATAAGATTGCAACTCGCTTGTGGCAAGTTCTATTAAATCTACATGAGAGTCAAAAAACTCCATAGTGTCACTTAAAGTGTTATTTTCATCTTTAAAAATTCCATCACTTGCAAAAAGCTCTACATTTTGATCGATTTCAAGCTCCATTTCATCGCCACACCGATCGCAGTTTCTATAAGTAAATCCTTTAAAACTAGCTTTTACTTTTGCTAATTTTGGATTAACTTTTGTAATAGTTCCTTCAAAAACTATATTATCAAGATCTAGTTTAAAAGGATAAGCTACAGAGCTAAGTTTTGCAAAGGCAATTTTCATTATAAAATTTCAGTTTTTGAAAAGAAAAATTCTATTTCAATTTTTGCATTTTCCAAGCTATCGCTTCCATGAACCGCATTTGCATCAATACTATCTGCAAAATCTGCTCTAATAGTACCAGGAGCTGCTTCTTTTGGATTTGTAGCACCCATTAATTCTCTGTTTTTTAATACAGCATTTTCGCCTTCTAAAACAGAAACCACAACTGGACCACTGATCATAAATTCAACTAAATCTTTGAAAAAAGGTCTGTCTTTGTGTACAGCGTAAAATTCTTGAGCTTCTTTTTCTGAAAGCTGTATTTTTTTTGTTGCTGCTATTCTTAGACCATTGCTTTCAAAGCGTGTTAAAATTTGACCAATAACACCTTTTTTAACTGCATCAGGTTTAATAATAGAAAGTGTTTTTTCCAAAATCGTCCCCTTAATTTAAATAAGTTTTATATTTATAAAAGAGCTAATTATACCAAAAAATGCTTTAAAATTATATAAAAGTTTAGAGTTATTAAAGGGTTTGTAAGTAACTTGAAATCAAGATACTTACATTAAATTTGTTAAGCAAATACCGGAGTTGAACCGTCTCTTAAGTCACTTCCGATGTTATCACGGCTTGGTTGCCCGCTAACTACATCACTCCATACAATACAGCCATCAGTTGGACAAGCACTTGCACAGGCTGGCTGATCATTGTGTCCTACACATTCAACGCACTTATCAGAATAAACATAATATCTATCTTCACCTTCAGGATTGTTTGCATCATCTACGATTGCGCTTACTGGGCATTCATCTATACAAGAACCACATGCTATACAAATATCAGTAATTTTAACTGCCATTTTTTACTCCTTAATATTAATATTGGATATAAGATTATCAAAATTGTCTTAATTTTATTCTTAAAATCTTTTAATTTTGATAATAAAATTAAATTATGGGTAATTTTACACAATTAATAAATTTTTAAATTTACAAATGATATTATTTTGTTACAAATAAAATTTATTAATTAGGAGATAAAATTATGGTAGTAACTAAAAAAGCTATTGACTTTACAGCACCTGCTGTATTAGGTAATAATGAAATAGTTGGAGATTTTAATCTTTATAAAAATATAGGACCAAAAGGTGCTGTAGTATTTTTCTATCCAAAAGATTTTACATTTGTTTGTCCGTCTGAAATTATTGCTTTTGATAAAAGATATCAAGATTTTAAAGATAGAGGTATTGAAGTAATCGGTATATCTTGCGACAATGAATTTTCTCACTTTGCATGGAAAAATATGCCTGTAAATCAAGGTGGTATAGGCCAAGTTAAATTTCCTTTAGTAGCTGATTTAACAAAACAAATTGCTAGAAATTTTGATGTTTTATTTGAAGAAGCAGTTGCTTTAAGAGGTTCTTTCTTGCTTGATGCTGATGGAACAATTCGCCATGCGGTAGTTAATGATTTACCACTTGGAAGAAATATTGATGAAATGATTAGAATGGTTGATACTATGTTATTTACTAATGAGCATGGTGAAGTTTGCCCAGCAGGTTGGAACAAAGGTGATGAAGGTATGAAAGCTGATCCTAAAGGCGTTGCTGATTATTTAAGTAAAAATGAAGATAAACTTTAATTTTATAAAGCCTATTTATAGGCTTTATAATTTTTTATTTAAAACTTATTATTAAAAATATTTCTACATTTTTCTTCATCTAAAATTTATTTTTTTAATTATATAGTTTTCCATTAAAAACATTTAATATTAAGGAGTAAAAATGTTTCAAAGCATCACGAGTAGATTAACTTTGGTAATTGCCATTATAAGTATTATAGTTCTTGTTAGTGTTAATGGCTTGAGTTATTACAACATAAAAGAAGATACTTATGAATACCTAGAAGAAATACAAAAAAAGACAATGCTTGATACAGCTGAAGTTTTTTTTATTTATTCAAATGCAAAAAGAAAAGCAGTATCAACTTTAGCGGAAGAAATAGTAAAACAAGATTTTTCTAATGATGAAAATATATATAATTTTTTAGAGGCTTTTAAAAAAGCAAATAATTTTGACATTATATATTTTGCTTTAGAAGAAAATGGAAAACATTATAAATCCGATCATACTTATTTAGATAAATCCAAAGGATTTGATGTAAAAACAAGAGCATGGTATATCAATGCAAAAAAAGAAGGAGGGCTGATTGTCTCTGATCCATATTCTAGTTTTGCTGATGGTAAAATGAAAATTGCATATGCAATGCCCGTATTTAAAAATGACAAATTTATAGGTGTTGTTGGTGGAGATTATGATTTGGAGAGATTTTCAAAAGATGTGCTTTCTGTTGGAAAAAGTTCTCAAGCATATACAGCTATATATGATATAGAAGGAAATGCATTTTTTCATCCAGAAGTTGAAAAAATAGGTAAAAAAGACAAACTAAGCGAGAATATCTCAGTTTATATGAGAGCAAACCCTCATTTTTTGGAACTCAATAACGAAAATGCAATTGCTTATATACCTAATGAGCAAGGTGTTATGGAAGCGATTATGTGTACTAATTCTTTTAATTCTAAATATAAAGTATGTACAGTAACAAAGGAAAAGGTATATTCGGAAAAAGTAAACGAGGCTTTAATAAAACAAATTATCATAGGAGCTATAAGTTTGGTGATAGCTCTTATAGTTATAAGATTTATGATCAATTATAACTTATCCCCACTAAAAAAAATCCAAACCGGCCTCAACTCTTTCTTTGATTTTATCAACTATAAAACCAAAGATTCAGCTATGATAGATGTTAAGACTAATGATGAATTAGGTGCTATGGCAAAAGCCATC